>CALAEU010000026.1 GCA_937891215.1 uncultured Clostridia bacterium | reverse complement strand
ATGTTCCATTACTTCAGGTATACACGAAGCAAAGGCGACTGCAATAATAAATTCGCCTTCAAAATCGCATAGTTTTATAACCTCAAAGCCTCTGAATATCTGCCCTCTCACAAAATTGTCACTTGCGGTTACACCCTTAACCGTAATATTAAGACGATTAAGCTCGTCAATAACTTTATCTGCACCGTTACCCATTCCGTAAACAACAACAGGCAGACCGCTTTCTTTAATCTTTTCCCACGAAGACTTATTTTCACTCATAAATTTAAGCATTATATCACCGAAATAACTTTATCATACAGTAAAACATATGTCAAACATGTTTTAAAACAGCTCTGTTTCTATTGAATTGTTTATATAATTATGGTAGGATAAAATAAATTTGAAAAAGGAAATATAAGTTATGCTTTTTAATGAAACAATTATTTCAGGAATTATTTTTATATTTTTACCACCAAAAATAAATAGAAGATTAGACGAAATTCTTTCGCCAAAAGTAACATCTCCAATTATAGATAATGTAAAAAGTGATATTATGCGGAAATTAAAAAATGCCTCTGAAATTTCAAATGAAATTTGTGATTCTTTAAATGTTGTTTCAGATGCATTATATAAAAATGAAAAAGCAGATATGAAAAAAATCTATAAAAAAACAAAAGAACAGGTTTGTGGTTCCTGTGGTTTATATGATGCTTGTTGGAATGAAAGTTATAATGATACACAGGATTGTTTTAATACTTTAATTACATTAAAAAAAGAGGGTGTTTATTTAGATAATAGAACAATTCCACAACAATTTGCATCAAAATGTATAAGAAGTGAAATGGTTTCAGGTTCATTCAATAAATTATTTTCTGAATATATAATAAAAGAAAAAATGGAATCAAGAATAAATGAAATCCAATCGTTAGCATCTGAGCAATTTGTAAATGTTTCTTCACTTCTTGACTCATTGTGTGATAGTTTAACAGAAGAAATTCGTTTCGATATGGATTTAGCAGCTAAAGTCAGGGCAACAGCATCTTCTCTGGGATTTGAACCGATTGAAAGTTGTTGTGTTATAAATTCTTTAGAAAAATTAACAATAGAATTAAAATTGAAAAACATTAAGCAAAATGAAAATCTTAGACCACTTTTAAGACAACTTGAAATTATTTCAAATAAAAAATTAGAATATCCTGCAATTATTAAAACGGATAATATCTGTACTCTTTTATTCAGAGAAAAAGCAGATTTAAAAATAATTTCTGCAGGAATTCAATATTGTTCTACAGGTCAGAAATATTCAGGTGATACTTACGCAACTTTCACGGATGACGATGGTATTTTTTATTCTGTTATCTGTGATGGTATGGGTACAGGTACAAAAGCGGCAATTGGTTCTAATTTAGCAATATCTTTGTTGGAAAAATTAATAAAAGCAGGTTTCGGTATTGAGTCTGCAATTAATACTGTAAATACATCATTAATTTCAAAATCAGGAGATGAATGTTCTGTAACACTTGATTTAATTGCAATAGATTTATTTACAGGTCATATCGAATTTTTTAAATGTGGTGCACAAGATACTATAGTAAGAAAAAATAAGAGAATTCATTATATTAATTCTCCATCACTTCCACTTGGCATAATTAAAGACGCTGAAAGTTCAAATGGTAATGGTACTTTAAATGCAGGTGATTTAATAATTATGTCAACTGACGGAGTAAGAGAAGAAGATTTTAGCATAATAGAAAGAGAAGTTAAATATTTTAACAATGAGAAAGTCAGAAGTTTTACTGAAAATTTGGGTGAAAGAATACGAGAATTACAACCAACAAAAAATGATGATTTAACCATTGTTACTTTATTGATTTTAGAAAACGATTAGGAGTTGTTTTAGTGTATAAATTTACAGGGTTTACAGAGAGTGCAAACAATGCTTTGAATTATGCGGTTGAAGCAGCAGAAAATTTAGGGCACACTTATATCGGCAGTGAACACATTTTATTAGGATTACTTTCTGATACAAAAACAGTTGCCGCATCGATTTTATTATCTAAAAAAATAAATTTAAAAAAAGTTGAAGAGCAGATTAAAAAAAGTATCGGTGTAGGAATACCAACTTCGCTTTCTCCTGAAGATGTTACCCCAAAATGCAGAAAGGTAATTGAAAACGCATTAAACAGTGCAACAAAAAAATCTGGAGCAGGTACCGAGCAGTTATTATTTGCACTTTTAAAAGAACCACAGAGTGCCGGTTGTAAAATTTTAAGTTCCTTAGGTGTAAGTCCTTATGAAATAACAAGTGATGTTTCTAACGAAATTAATAACAATGATTATAAAAAAACTCAATTTAATTCAAAAGATAATAAATCACTAGTAGATAAATATGGAAAAGATTTAACGGAAAGTGCTAAAAATGGTGAAATTGACCCTGTAATTGCAAGAGATAATGAAATTGAAAGGGTAATTGAAATTCTTTCACGAAGAACTAAAAATAACCCGTGTTTAATTGGTGAACCAGGTGTCGGAAAAACTGCAATTGCAGAAGGTCTTGCTTTAAAAATTGCAAATGGTACAGTTCCCGAAGGTTTAAATGATAAAAGAGTAATTTCATTAGACTTAACTTGTATGGTTGCGGGTACAAAATACAGAGGCGATTTTGAAGAAAGAATTAAAAATATTATTGATGAAGTTATTGAAGATAAAAATATTATTTTATTTATTGATGAACTTCATACAATAATTGGTGCAGGCGGTCCAGAAGGTTCTCTTGATGCTTCTAATATTCTAAAGCCTTCTCTGGCCAGAGGTGAGATTCAGCTGATTGGAGCCACGACAATTGTAGAGTATCGGAAATATGTGGAGAAGGATGCAGCGTTGGAACGCCGGTTTCAGCCTGTTAATGTGGAGGAGCCTTCGGAGGAGGAAGCAGTAAGAATTTTAAAGGGGATTGTCAGCAAGTATGAGGAACATCACAATGTAACGATTTTGGAGGAAGCAATTGAGGCAGCAGTTCGCTTTTCTGTTCGCTATATTAATGACAGAAATCTTCCGGATAAAGCCATAGATTTGATTGATGAGGCGTCAGCAGCGCTTCGTCTTGCGGGACTTAAAGTGCCGGAGAGATGCATACAGCTCGAAAAAGAAATGCAGCAGCTTGATATACAAATCGAACAGTCTCTTCGATTTGCTGATTTTTCGGGCGCACATGAACAGCGTCTCGAGAGAAAAGCACTTGAGAAAAAATATAACAATGCGCTTCGCAGTTACGAAAGAAAACAGAAAGAAAAAGGTTTGGTTGTAACAGAAGAAGATATTGCGACCGTTGTTTCGCAGTGGGCGAAAGTACCGGTGAAGAAGCTGGAGGAAAAAGAGAGTGAACGTCTTTTGAAACTGGAGGAAGTTCTTCATAAGCGTGTCGTAGGTCAGAAGGAAGCAGTCAGTGCGGTTTCCCGCGCTATGCGGCGCGGCCGTGTCGGTCTTTCCGATCCGAACCGACCGATAGGTTCTTTCCTGTTCCTCGGTCCGACCGGTGTCGGTAAAACCGAACTTTCCAAAGCACTTGCAGAAGCGATGTTCGGTTCGCAGAACGATTTGATCCGTGTGGATATGTCGGAATATATGGAATCGCATTCCGTGGCGAAGATGATCGGTTCACCGCCGGGATATGTCGGTCATGATGACGGTGGACAGCTCAGTGAAAAAGTCCGCCGAAATCCGTACAGCG
>CALAEU010000025.1 GCA_937891215.1 uncultured Clostridia bacterium | reverse complement strand
CCGCAGTAAGACCGATTGAGTTAAAACCAGAAAATGAGATACCATAAAGCTCATCTTTGGTTTCAACAAGAAATGACGGACAATTCTTTTCACAAACGCTTTTTAATTTCTGGGTGTTAGAACTGTGCTTACCACCCACAATTACCATAGCATCATTTTGGAGTGAAAGAGAAACTGCTTCTTTCTGCCTTTCTTCAGTCGCACTACATATTGTATCAAATATTTTTGCATTTGTACATAGTAAATTTACTTTTTTTAAACTTTTTTGCCATTCTTTGACACTAAATGTGGTCTGTGCGACTAAAATTATTTCTTTTTTGGAAAATAAATTAGCTTTTTGTAGAATTTCTTCTAATTCGGTTGAATCTTTTACGACATAAGACTCGCCTTTTGCACAACTCTTTATGCCGTGTACTTCAGGGTGATTCGGGTCACCGACAATTAAAGTTACGACATTCTCCCCTGAATTATCTCTAACAATTTTATGGATTTTATTTACAAACGGACAAGCGGCATCTATAAACTCGACACCACTGTTTTTTACCTCTTCTAAAACTTCTTCGGTAACTCCGTGTGTGCGTAATACTAAAACAGTATCTTTTTCCACTTCTGACGGACGCTCTACAATATAAACACCACGATTTTTAAAATCCTCAATAACCTGTGGATTGTGAATTATAGGTCCGAGTGTGGCAACGCGCTTACCTTCACTTAAAAGTTTTTCAATAAGTTTAATTGCTCTGTCAACGCCAAAGCAAAAACCCGCAGTTTCAGCAAGGGTTACTTTTGCCATTAAAGACGCTCCTTTATTGTTTTTATCATAAGCTCAATTGACTCTTCTAAACCAATGTCAGTTGTATCAACTAAAACTGCATCTTCTGCTTGTTTTAACGGTGCAGTTTCTCTGTTCATATCCTGATAATCACGTTCTTTAATCTCTTTTAAAATTGTTTCGTATGCAACATCCTGACCTTTTTCCTGCAATTCTTTAAAGCGTCTGTCTGCTCTTGCCTCAGCTGATGCAGTAAGGAAAATTTTGATTTTTGCATCTGGTAAAACTACTGTACCTATATCTCTGCCGTCCATAATGCAGTCATTACTTTTGGCAATATTTCTTTGTAAATCAAAGAGGAATGCCCTTACTTCAGGAATTGAAGAAACATTTGAAGCCGCCATTGAAACTTCGTTTTGTCTTATTGCAGTTGAAACATCTTCCTCTCTTAAAAATACGTGTTGTTCACCATTAATGAATTTAAGTGAAACTTCTGCAGAAGAAAGAGTTGGAATAACTTCTTCAGGATTTTTAGTGTCTTTAACGCCATATCTTAAAGCATTTAATGCTACTGTTCTGTATAAAGCACCAGTATCCACATAAATAAAACCAAGTTCTGCTGCTGCCTTTCTTGCTATTGTGCTTTTACCTGCACCTGCAGGACCATCAATTGCTACATTAATCATAATAATTTTCTCCTCTTTTAAGATTCTATTGAGTCACCAGCT
>CALAEU010000024.1 GCA_937891215.1 uncultured Clostridia bacterium | reverse complement strand
CATGATGGCTGAGAAGAAGCCGGAAAGACGTTCAGGAAGAAGAACGAAACCACCCGAAATATTCCCGACAACAGAAGTGGATGAGGAATGACCACCCACAGAACGCTCCACAATCGCTTGTGTGGCGGTTGTGGAGTCGTAGTCGGGAAAAGATACCCCAAGAGCCGTCAAGCGAAATTTGAGGGCTTTGTGAGAGAGTGTGCAGAAACGCAGAAATGCCCGATTCTGCTTGATTTGGGGTGGTTCTTTGGTTTGCAGGTTAAAGTCCGTGCGCCTTACGGCACACAGACGGTCACATCGTCGAGCAAAGCTCGCCGATTTTGCGAGAGTTGTCACGAATAAGCCATAGGGTGCATGAAATGGAGGTTTGGAAAAATGCAGGAGCATTTACATAGCCTAAAATTCTTGTAGCAAGAATACATGATGCAATAAGTTCTTTTGACTCGGAACACAAAGGATTAACGCATAAATATCCAAGTCTTTCGCCAGGAATACTTAAGTTTTTTGCAAAAGATGTAAGTATAACTGAATTATTATATTCATTAAAAATAGAAGCAACAGTTTTTCCATTGTATGTTATAGCTCTGTATGGCTCGTCACAAATTATATATGGAAGTCTATTAATTTTTGTTTCAGATTGTTTTAGAAGTTCTGCTAATTTATGAATTTCTTCCTGAGAATATATTTTTCCTGTGGGATTATTTGGTGAATTTATAATAATAGCTGCTGTTTTTGGAGATAAAACTTGTGCAATATTATCATAGTTTATTGAAAAATACAAGATGCAAGATGATTTTATAGGGGAGGAATTATTTTATGCCAAAAGTTGAATTAACAAATATGATTATGATACAAAATCCTGAAACTCAGGAGGTTGTAGTGCAAAGGAGAGTTAAATACTGGTGTGGATGTACTTTCCCGGGTGGGCATGTTGAAAATGGCGAGAGTATTTACGACAGTGCGGTAAGAGAAGCAAAAGAAGAAACGGGTCTTATTGTACGCAATTTAAAATATTGCGGTATGATGCACTGGCATAACACAGACACCAACGACAAATATTTTGTTCATTTTTATAAAACAACTGATTACACAGGTGAATTGATAGACAAAACTGACGAGGGTGAAGTGTTTTTCGCAAGTATTGAAGATTTGAAGAAAATGGAACTCTCTCCAAATTTTGACAAATACCTCACTATGTTTTTAAGTGACGAGCATTTTGAAATCTTCTGTAATTGGAATGAAGAAATGAAAAAAGACGGAGAACCAGAGTGGAACTTTCAGTTTCACTGATGTTCAGGAACTAGAAATTAGGAACTAGGAATTAGGAACTAGGAACTAGGAACTAGATAAAAAGTACATCCTATCATTTTTGGTTTACGAAAAAACTTTAAATGATAGGATGAGTTATATTTAAGATACTTGCAACTTGCATACTTGCACACTTGTAACTTGTATAAATGATAGGATGAATTTATTTCTACTTCCTATTTCCTAGTTCCTAATTCTTAAATTAATTCTTGCATTTCAGCATAAAATAGTGTAAAATAAAACTATCTATTTTTTGGAGTGATACTATGAATTATAAATTAACAAAGAAACAGGCAAAAGAGATGCTTGAGAACAGGCTTCTCCATTTCTTTGGCGTTTCAACTAATAATGCTACAAATGAGCAATATTACAGGGCAATTGCTATGATTCTCAGAGATATGATGACAATGGGCAGAGGCGAAACTGTCAAGAAATCTGACGAGACAGGCAAAAAGAATGTTTATTATCTTTCAATGGAATTCCTTATGGGTCGTTCCCTTAAAAATAACCTTTACAACCTTAATCTTACCGATACATTCAAAAGCGTTCTTAAAGATTTAGGTATTAAACTAGATGACCTTTATGAATGTGAACCAGACGCTGGTCTCGGTAACGGTGGTCTTGGCAGACTTGCTGCTTGTTACCTTGATGGTCTTGCAACTCAGGGCTATTCTGCACGCGGTTACTCTATTCTTTATGAATATGGTATTTTCCGTCAGAAACTCATTGATGGTAAACAAACAGAACTCCCTGACAACTGGCTCCCTGGTGGCGATGTATGGCTTGTACCAAGAGAAAGCAGTTCAGTAGATATTACATTTGAAGGTACTGTAAAAGATACTTGGGAAAATCAGTACCACCATGTTGAAATTGAAAATGGTACAGTTATAAAAGCTGTTCCTTACGATATGTTCGTTCCGGGTAAAGATGGTAAATGTGTCAGCATTCTCCGTCTCTGGACAGCAAGAGCCCCTGAGTTTGATATGAAACTCTTTAACGAGGGCGACTACATTCGTTCAATGGAACGACAGGCGATGGCAGAAGTTATAAGTAAAGTACTTTATCCGTCAGACAATCACCCTGAAGGTAAGGCTTTAAGACTTCGTCAGCAATATTTCCTCGTGTCTGCTTCTGTTCAGGATATTGTCCGTCACCATTTAAGAGTAAATGGTACACTCAATAATTTCTCTGACAGAGTTGCAATTCATATTAACGATACACATCCGACAATGGCAATTCCTGAACTTATGAGAATTCTTCTTGACGAATGTGGTTACGGTTGGGATGAAGCATGGAACATTGTTACAAAAACAATGGCTTACACAAACCATACTGTTATGAGCGAAGCACTTGAATGCTGGAGTGAAGAACTTGTTAAAAGACTTATTCCACGCGTTTATGAAATTATTAAAGAAATTGATAATCGTTTCAGAAGTTATATATGGGAAACAACTCACGATGCAGACTATGTAGAAAGAACTGCTATTATTTCTGGTGGCGTTGTTCGTATGGCAAACCTCTGTGTTGCGACTTGTCACAGTGTCAATGGTGTTTCTGCACTTCACAGTCAGATTTTAAAAGATACACTCTTTAACGATTACTATCGTTTAATGCCAGATAAGTTTACAAATGTAACAAATGGTATTGCTCACAGACGTTGGCTCTGTCAGGCAAACCCAAGACTTACTGCATATTTAAAAGAACTTCTTGGTAACGATAAATTCGTTTACGATGCAGATAATCTTTCTAAACTTAATGATTATAAAAATGACAAAGATGTTCTTAATAAATTAGCTGAGATTAAAATGGAAAACAAAAAAGATTTTGCGGCCTTTATTAAGAAAACTACCGGTCAGGAACTTGATGTTAATTCAATTTTCGATGTTCAGGTTAAACGACTTCACGAGTACAAACGCCAACATCTTAACGCATTTAACATTGTGCTTGACTACCTTACAATCAAAGAAAATCCGGAGAAAGAATTCACACCGCACACTTATATTTTTGGTGCGAAAGCAGCTCCTGGTTACCATGTAGCACAAAGAATTATTTCATTTATTTTAGCACTTTCTGATTTAATAAATAATGACCCTGATGTAAAAGGCAGACTTAAAGTTTTCTATGTTGAAGATTACAATGTAAGCAATGCAGAAAAACTTATGCCGGCGGCAGATGTTTCAGAACAGATTTCTTTAGCAGGTAAAGAAGCAAGTGGTACAGGTAATATGAAACTTATGATGAATGGTGCTGTTACTATTGGTACACTTGACGGTGCAAATGTTGAAATTCACGAAGCAGTCGGTGATGACAATATGTTCCTCTTCGGTATGAAAACTGAAGAAGTGAATTCTTTAAGAAGTCGTGGCTATGACCCGATGAATTATTACAACAATAACGAAGATATAAGAAAAGTTCTCGACTTTATTTCTCACGGAATTAATGGTCAGAATTTCTCAGATATCAGCGGTACTATTATGCACCACGACCCATATATGGTTCTTGCGGATTTTGCTGATTACAGACGCGCACAGCAAAAAATGGTTGAAACATTTAAAGATAAGAAGAAATGGAACCAGATGATGCTTTCTAATATTGCAAACTCAGGCAGATTTGCTGCAGACAGAGCTATAAATGAGTATGCAAAAGATATATGGAATGCACAAAAAATCTAAAGTTTATTTGACTTTTTGACGAATTTAAAAAAATATTTACAAATCATTAATGAATTATCGAAAAAATATTGACTTTTTCGCGAAATTAATGTATCTTTATTCTGTAATATAAAAAATTATTGGAATTTTTCCAGAATTTTCGAAAGGGGTATTTTTACCAATGAAAAGTTCAGATTTAAAAGTAGTTGCTATTATACTCAGTATTGCATTGTTCTTCACAATTATTACAAGTAATGCTGTTTCAATAGCTTCAGTTGTTATTCTTG
>CALAEU010000023.1 GCA_937891215.1 uncultured Clostridia bacterium | reverse complement strand
ATGTTTGGCTTATGGATCCTAGTCGCGGCAAAATAAAATTAAAGAAAAAAGAATTTTTAGCTATTTGGAGTAATGTTTTAATATTGTTAAGTCCAATATCAAAAATAATTCATTTTAACACAGAAATAACTATTACCTCATTAGTATTAAAACTAATTCAGAAAAACAAAAACCTTTTTATTATGATATGTTTAATAAATATCTTCTTGATGACGATAACAATACTAAGTAATTTTTATTTTCAAATAGCGCTATCTTCTATTAATAAAGGTCAAGATCAAAATTTCTTAAAATTCATAATACTTCTTTTTATAATTATCTTTTTGCTTAAAATCATTTTGACTTTTATTAAAAATTATTATCAAAATTTCTTTAATAAAAATCTTGATGTTAAAAACGGACTTCTGATGATGTCAATGATATTGATTTTTACTGTTGTCGGAAGTTATATATCGAGTATAGTTCCGTCACAGACTATGGGTGGTTTCAGTACTTTTGTTACACTTATGCTCGGTGTTAAATTTATTTTAAAACCTGTAATGACCACAAAAGCAGAGATGGAAGCAGTCAGTAAAAAAAGAAAAATTGTCGGTTCAATAATAAGTGGTGTATTTATTGGTTTTATTTGCGGTTTTGTTGGTGCTGGCGGTGGAATGATGATGCTTCTTATTCTTACCAGTGTACTTGGTTATGAATTAAAAACCGCGGTTGGTACAAGTGTGTTTATTATGACATTTACCGCATTAACAGGTGCTGTTTCTCACTTTTCACTTGGTGATTCACCAGATATTCTTGTTATGAGTCTTTGTATTGTGTTTACATTTATCTGGGCAAGAATTGCCGCTAAGTTTGCAAATAAAGCAAAACCTGAAACCCTGAACAGAGCAGTCGGCGTAGTGTTGGTTGCGTTAGGTGTTGTTATACTGGGATTTGAATATGTGATTAAATAATCGTTTTATAATCAATTTAATTATAAAAGGTGGTGTTAAAGTGTCATCTAAAATCATCGTTATAGGCAGTATGAATGCTGATTTAGTCATTCATTCACCAAAAATGCCTGTTATTGGCGAAACGCTTACAGGTAATAAATTCCAAGTTAATGCAGGGGGCAAAGGGCTCAATCAGGCTGTTGCAATTGCAAAATTAGGTGGTAATGTTTCATTTTGTGGTTGTGTCGGCAATGATGCAAATGGTGAGTTTCTACTGAATGAATTAAAGAATAATAATGTTGATTTTAAAGGATTTGAAACAGAAGAAACACCTACGGGTATTGCAATGATTACAGTTGTAGATGGCAATAATTTTATTATTCTCGACTCAGGTGCAAATGCAAAACTTACACCTGAAGTAATTGAAAATTACAGTGATTTAATAGCTGAAAGTGAATATTGTGTTATGCAGTTAGAAATCCCCGTAGAAACTGTTTTAAAAGTATGTGAAATTGCAAAAAAATCTGGTACGAAAATTATACTTAATCCTGCACCTTACAAAGAATTACCAAATGAGATTTTTTCTCGGATTGATTATATTATCCCGAATGAACACGAAGCACACGATTTAACGGGCATTTACCCAAATAACGAAGAAAATACCCGAAAAGCAGTTTTAAAACTAAAGCAAATGGGTGTTAAAAATGTAATTATAACTCTCGGCGAGCGTGGTTGTGCTTATAATGTAGGTGACAGTGTTTTGTTTAAATCTGCAATGAAAATAGAGGTAGTAGATACTACTTCTGCTGGTGATACATTTATAGGTGCATTAGTTTCAAAACTTTCAAAAAATGAAACACTCAATAATGCTATTGATTATGCCATAAAAGCATCCGCAATAACAGTCAGTCGCCCGGGTGCGTCGAAATCAATTCCTTATGCTGATGATATAAATAAAACAACGAAGTGAATTCACTCCGTTGTTTCTTTATATCTATTTACAACACTATGTATTGACATATAAAATCTGTCGAAAAGTGTCAATGTTGTATGCGATGGGTCACCCTCACGGATTCTTAAAGTTCTTCTGATTTCTTTAGGAATAACAACTCTTCCCAAATCGTCAATTCGTCTGACAATTCCTGTCGCTTTCATATATATCTTCTCCTTAATATCAAATTATGTTGTTAGTATTTGTGATTAAAGGGAAAATATACTGTATGAATTTACATTTGAAATTAAATATGTTATAATGACTAAAAAAGTAATATACAGTGGAATGTGAATTTTGGGAATTAAAAAAGTGCTGAATATGGTGATAAAAATTTATATCTGTACAAATAAGAGAAGATATTCTGAACGAGTTAGATCGAATTTCAAAGGAAAGTAATCATTTAAGAAATGAATTAATCAACTTGATTTTAAAGTATAGTATTGAAAACCAGGAAATAATACAGTAAAAAATTGAGTGATATTTCATTAGGATTATATAAAAGGTTGTGATTTAAATGCAAAATAAAAAGAATCTTACACTTGAAATATTTAAACTGATTGCATCGTATATGGTAGTATTTATCCATGTGTGTTTCTATGGCAAAATTGGTGCGGCTGTGGATGCTTTGGCACGTTTTGCAGTTCCATTTTTCTTTGTTGTATCTGGATTTTATTCGTACAATTGTACAACTGATAAAATTAAAAAGAAGATTACTCACATTTTACGAATTCTTTTTTTAGGTGTTACGAGTTTTTTTGTTTTTGATGTGACTGTACTTTTATTAAATGAAGATTTTCAAGGTGTTTTTGATTATATATTACAGTATTCAAAAGCGGAGAATTTAATTGAATTATTATTATTAAATGTGCCCGTTCATAGATCACCTTTGTGGTATCTTCTTGCAATTTTTTATGTTTACATAATATACTATTTTGTTACAAAGATAAAAATTTCAGAAAGAGTTGTTTTTTTAGTATCAATAATACTTTTGATAGTGAATTTAGTTTTAGGGGAAGGTCTTTCTGCGTTTGGTGTATTTATTCCTGTTCAATTTATTCGGAATTTTGTATTAATGGGGATACCATTTTTTGGACTTGGATTAATTATAAGAAAATATAAGGATAAATTATTTCTTGTACCAAATTATATAGTTTTCATTTTGGGGATAATCGGTGTTGTTGAAACATTACTATCAAGATATTTCTTTGAAAGGAAAGAATTATATCTTGGGTCCTTACTTATTTTGGTTGCACCAGTTGTTTGGTCTATTAAATATGCGGATAATAAGTATCCGAACATATTAAAAATGATAGAAGGTTGTAGTACATACATTTATATATTCCATATAATGATATCTTATGCTGTAAATATTGGATATAGTAAATTATTAAATATCAATTACGATTCTGTTTTTATTCAAATGATACATCCGATACTTGTTTGTATTGCATCAACTGTATTTTCAATTATAATTAATCAGGTGATTAACAAAATTTCTAAGAAAGCAATATCAAAAAAAATTTAAATTATTGAAATTTAAATTTTACTATAAGCAAGCCCACCTTTTATATTACAATTCTATAGTATTGTAATATAAAAGGTGGGATGTTATTTCATTATTTGGTATAAAATTTTTTGTGTTCTTCATTTAACCAGTCATTAAGCTCTATTAAACCATCATCAGAGCAAGAGGCTTCTTTGTTACCAATGTCTTCTTTTTTATATCCGTCATTCCAAGGGTCTACAGAGTAACATTCTGCAACAAATCGTGCAGTTTCTGTGCCAACATCAACAACATAAACTTTATAATTGAATGTTTTTAAGTGTGCTGCCCCTTTATTATATTCTGTGTCGCAAGAACCAGAATAAATATTAGTAACAGGTTTGTTATCGCTTTTGTTTATAAACCAGTTATATGGTGGTATTTTTATTATATTGTTTTCCATAATTTAATCTCCTAAGGTCTTTTTATGCTTAGATTAAGCCCCATAGCGCTAACTGCCAATATAAGCAATAATATAAATGGTGCTACATAACTACCAGTCGAAATCAGTAACGAGTTGCTGAATGTTGCAATAAATGAAGCAACTATTAAATTAAAGTTTGTTAAACTGTAATTTGTTGAAAAATGCTTTTGTCCGTAAAACGATGCTGAAAATGCAGAAGTAACAGTAGGGCAGGAGCCGTAAGAAATACCTGTAAGGCAAAGCCCTACAATGCACATCGGCAATGAGTGAACTATAACCCCAATAAGTGTAACACCAGCCGCTACAATGGTTAAAACATTTGCAGAAATCATTGTTGTTCTTCTGCCTAAAGCATCGTAAAACGCACCTGTAATTATTCTGCCAATGCCGTTAAAAACCGAAAGAACACCAACTAATGTAGTTGCAAGTGTTGGTATTGCATCAACTGAAAGCATTAAATCTCTTGCAAAACTTATAACTGTGTTACCGACTGCGGTAATAAATGCCATACAAATGAAAGCTCTCCAGAAAGTGAAACTTTTAAGCATTTCTTTTGTTGTAAAATCGCGCGTTTCAAAATTCTCTTTTGAAGCAGATTTTTTTGTTTTGGGTGCAGGGAATACTGTGTTACTGTCAGGTCTTTTCAGAATAATACCAGAGAGTGTAATTACAACACCAATTACTAACCCTAATGTTATGTAAGTTTTACTGAAACCAAAAGATTCATTTTCAAAAAGAATACTTATAATATTACCTAAAAGTAATGTACTTACCCCAAAACCCATCATAAGTGAGCCTGAGCAAAGCCCCTTTTTGTCAGGGAACCACGCACAAACTGTTGAAACTACAACATTATAAGCAATACCAATGCCTGTACCCGCCAAAATACCGTAAGTAAGGTATAACAATGTGTGCGGAGTTGATTCATTTAAAAATCCTGTTGAAATAAAACCGAGTGCAACTAAAACACCCGAAATTATAAGTGTGATTTTAGGACCAGCTTTTTTACATATTAAACTGCCAAAGAATGCACCAAGGCAGAAGAAACACATTGTTAATGTAAAGTTAAAAGCAAGTGTTGAATCGCTGAAATTAAATGATTCTTTAAATGGTATTTTTAAAATTGACCAGGCGTAAAGCACACCTGAAAAAAGCATTGTAAAAACGCCGACACCTAAAAACAACCAACGTTTTGAGAGAGAATTTTTCATAAAACTAAACCTTTTTGTATTCCTTATCTTTTACAAATTTTATACCTTTACAAATCTCTTTGTAAACCGCTTTTTTGCTCATTCCGTTTTCGGTGTATTCGTTATGTCTTAATGTTAAATAAAGAGAAAACGGTTTTGCTAAAACAGGGTGAGCGAGTGAGAGTACAATGCCTTTGTCAAAAAAGTATTTTTCATCATAACCCTTAAACCAGGTTGAGTCACGCTCATCTTTTAATTCGGCAATTGCCTGTGGTACCGCTATTATATTTAGCTCTTTTTTTAAGCAATCCCTTAAAAATAATGTATCTTCACCACATTGGTGAGATGCACCGCCACCAAAATTCAAATTAAATGTAATTCCGTTGTATGACACCGCTTTGCGTTTAAAAGCAATTCTTGCGGCACCATAATTCATATAATTCAGAATGTTTATTTTAGTAATTGTTGTGTTTTGTCTGTTTAAACTCTTTTCATCCTCAATTAAATTGAATATTATCAAATCTGCTTCAGGATTGTCTTTGAAAGCAGTTTTTACAGTTTCTTCGTAATCATCGCAAAATACCATATCATCGTCAGCGAGTACACATATATCTGCGTCTGAACGCATTAAAGCAGAGTTTCTGCTGAGACCAACACCGCGTTCATTAAATGAAAACATACGCACTTTGTTATCATTTATTGAAAGCTCTTTATAATCAGAGTTATCAGTCTGATTTATAATAATTGCATCAGTTTTTAGATTCATTTTATTTATTAAATCAGTATTTTTCTGATGCATAGTAGAAACTAAAACTTCAATTTTCATTGATTACGAATGCTCCTTGAGAATTTTTAAACAGTTTAAAGGGGAAGTAAGAAATGCCTTTAAAGCATTTACCAAAAATGCAGATAAACGATTCCTTCTTAACTCCGCAAATGCAATTACAGAGTAGTGACGAGTTAAAATATATTTTATTTCATTCTTTGAAAGACGGTCAAAATATTTCTTTTTGAACTCGTGAAGACGGTTTTCACCATCGATTTTACCGTCTCCGCTTGAAAGTCCCCCTTCACCTTTGTGAACATAGGCTTTTATAAAACAACCTTTTAAATATGTAAATTTACCACCGTTTTCAATTGCTTTGAACATTAAATAAAATTCATCGCCAACATCAATAGGGTCAAATTTGCCTATTTTTACTAAGTAATCTTTTTTAAAAATCATAGTGTCTGTACCAGCTAAATGGTGCATTAAATGGTATTTTATTAAATCTTCTTTTTTTGTCGATTTAATAAAACCTCGGGTTCTTTTTTCGCAAACAGTTTCATCATCGTAAAACATATTAAGGTCAGTTATTCCAAAATCTGCATTTGTTGAAAGCATATTTTCAATTTGCTTTTCAATGTTTTCTGGTAAATAAATATCATCATCATCAAGAAACGTAATAAATTCACCAGTTGACGCATCTATACCGATATTTCTTGTTTTGGCAGAACCCTGATTTGTTTCGTTTACAATGTAATTCAATGTGATTTCAGGATAATCTGACTTGAATTTTTTAACTACCTCCGAAACTCGTGAATTCCAATTGTTATCAGCATTATCATTCACTAAAATGATTTCAAAATTTTTATAGGTTTGTGCAGCAAGTGAATTTAACGCTCTTAAAAGTATTTCATCTCGTTTATATGTTGCTACAATAACACTTACTAAAGGTTGCATTTTAATCTCCTAAACGAATGTTAATTCCGCTACCATTTCCATCAGTAGTAGGAAATGTTAAATATGGCTCAATAGCCTTTGCAGTTTTAATAATAGGCATTGTCTGAAGGTAAACTTTACCAGGACCAGTAACTTTAGTGTGGAAAAGTCCCATTCCGCCTAAAAAGATGTTTTTAGCACCCTGAACCGCTTCAATATCCATAGTACAGGTTTCGCTCATAGCTGCAAGGTAACCGGTATCAACAATAATACTTTCATTGTCGTTTAAAGTGTATTCTTTGCAGTAACCATCAATTTCAATGAAAACAATACCGCTACCACTTATTTTATTCATAATAAAGCCTTCGCCACCAAAGAAACCTTTACCTAATTTTTTCTGAAAGAAAATAGAAAGGTCAAGACCTTTTTCCATAGCTAAAAAGCTGTGTTTCTGCACAATGATTCCATTGCCCGGTGAAACTTCGTAAGGAATAATTGAACCAGGAAAACTTGATGCAAATGCTATAGTTCCAGTTCCGTTTCTTGGTGTGAATTCATTCATAAAAAGTGATTCACCGGCAAACATTCTGCCTAACGCTTTTTTTATTCCACCACCTGAATTTGTATCCATTTGAATGTTAGGACTCATCCAACTCATAGCACCTGCTTCAGTCATTAAAGTCTGACCAGCTTCTGGATAACAAATAACAACTGGTAAGTTGTCGCCCTCAATTTTATAACGTATCATAATAAAACCCCGTTTCTGTATTTTAAATATACAGTAATTATATCATAATGTTTTAATTATTACAATTCTTTATGAGATATAATTTATGGACATTTATTTTTGTTTGTGTTATAATTCAGTTATATTTCAATAAAGGAGCTCAGGTTATGAAAAAACTTTATTTTTTAATCGGTAGTCAGGATTTATATGGTGATGAAACATTAAAACAGGCACAGAATGACGGCTACCAGATGGCGTCATTTCTTAATGATAAATTAAGCGATACTGTAGAAGTTAAAGCTTTACCTATTATAAGAAATGCAAATGAAGCGGTTGATGCTTGTGCAAAAGTAAATAGTGATAAAGAATGTGTAGGTGTTATTATGTGGATGCATACATTTTCACCTGCAAAAATGTGGATTAGAGCTTTACAGAGTTTACAAAAACCAATGCTCCATTTACATACTCAGTATAACGAAAAATTACCTTACGACAGTATAGATATGGATTTTATGAATCTTAACCAGTCTGCACACGGTGACAGAGAGTTCGGGTTTATCTGTACACGACTTAACATAAATCGTGAAGTTGTTGTAGGCTACTACAAAAATGAAAGTGTTATTGAGAAAATCAGAGCATTTTCATCTGTAGCAAAAACTATAGATTTTTCTAAAAGTATGCGCGTTGCTATGTTCGGTAACAATATGCGTGATGTTGCAGTTACTGATGGTGACAGAGTAGAAAGTGAAATTCACTTTGGTTGGAGTGTAAATTACTACGGCATAGGTGATTTAGTTGATATTATAAACGAAGTAACTGAATCTGAAATTGAATCTAAAATAAATGAATACAAATCTTTGTACATAATGGATACTGATAATATTGACTCAGTTAAAGAACAGGCAAAATATGAAGTTGCACTCGAAAAATTCCTTAATAAAAACAATATAAGTGCATTTACAGATACTTTTGAGGATTTGCACGGATTAAAACAATTACCGGGACTTGCAGTTCAGAATATTATGAAAAATGGTGTAGGATTTGGTCCTGAGGGTGATTATAAAACTTCTGCTTTAGGTGCAGTACTTTCAAAAATGGCAGAAGGTAAGTCTGGTGCAACGGGCTTTACAGAAGATTATACTTATGATTTAACAGATGGTGAAGAGTTAGAACTCGCTTCACATATGTTAGAAGTTTCACCAGTATTTGCTGAAACTAAACCCAAAATTCAGGTGCACCCACTTTCAATCGGTGGCAAAGAAGCACCTGCAAGACTTGTGTTTGATAGCATAAAAGGTGAGGGTGTTGCAGTTTCTTTAGTTGATATGGGTAATCGTTTCAGACTTATTTGTGCAAAAATTGAACTTGTAAAACAACCTGAAGAAATGCCAAAACTTCCAGTTGCAAGGCTTATGTGGAAATTAAAACCGGATTTCAAAACAGGTGCGGCAGCGTGGATTTATGCAGGTGGTGCTCACCACGCAGTAGTTTCAACTTGTCTCACAGTTGAAGATATTAGACTTTTCGCAAAGTTTACAGGTACAGAACTCGTTGTGATTGATGAGAATACAGATTTAGTAACATTTGAACAGAATTTAAAATTACTAAATATGTTAGCAAAATAGAGTGAGCG
>CALAEU010000022.1 GCA_937891215.1 uncultured Clostridia bacterium | reverse complement strand
CTCGTCTTGAAAAACGCATAATAACACAACTGAAAAAAGATATAGAAAAAATAACAATGGATTAAAAATCAAGGATAATCTTCCTTGATTTTTTTTCATTTATGTAATAAAATGGAAATAAGGTTTATATTACCATAAATGGTATAATCAGGAGTGGGATAAATGAATAAGGCGGAATTAGTTTTTAAAGCAATTGATGTTTTTGGCCACGCACCACAGAATGCTAAAAGTTTTAAGGGGATAACGTGTATTAAAGATATTTCTTATGGTGCCGAAAATTTACAAAAAGGTGACCTTTATTTTAAAGATGGAATAAATAAAGAAGATGTTAAAAAACCAATTGTTTTATATATTCACGGTGGTGGATTTATAAAAGGAGATAAAAAGCACCGTGTTACAGTAAGCGAATATTACGCAAATGAAGACTGTTTCGTTTTCAGTATAAATTATCGTTTGCCACCTGAAGTTGATATTTTCGGTCAGATAAGTGACTGTGTTTCTGCACTTAATTACATAAAAACACTTGCAGAAAACTATAATATTGATTTAGATAATATATTTATTACTGGGGATTCGTCAGGTTCTTGCCAGACTACATTTTTAGCGGCAATAAAATATGATGATGAATTGAGAACGAAACTTGGTTGCCCTGAAGTAGAAGTTGACATAAAAGGTTTAATGTTGATGTCAGGTATTTATGATGTTGAAGCATTGGTGAAACATATAAAACTCTTTGGTGTTATACCACAGACGGCAGGAATGATATTGAACTTTAAATTAAAAAGCGATTTATCAAACCTTAAAGAGTATGAGTTTTATGAGTATATGTCACCGAGTAAATTTGTAAATGATAAATGGTGCCCTGTGTACATAAGTTGGGCGGAAGATGATATTTTTTGTAAAGGTCAGGGCGAAGCGATGAGTAATGCTCTGAAAAGTTGCATTGATAATGTAACGACTTACAGTGTAAAAGGTCTTCTTAATAATCACTGCTACCATCTTTTTCTGAAATCAAATAAATATGCTGAAGAATGTATGAGAAAATCAGTTGATTTTATAAACGCTCAAAAAGAAAAAATGTTGGTGGAAAAATAAATTTCCGGCAATTCCTACTAAAGTGCAGTAAATTTATTGACTTTGTATGAAAATATTGTTAAAATAGTCGTAAGATAAATAAAAATTATCTTCGTAAAGGAGAATATTTATGGGTTTTAACGAAATTGCTGCAGTTGCTGTAAGAAAAATCGGTATTGCTGCAGGTAAAAAAATGAGAAGAAAAGGCATTAAGGCAGACCCACTTCCGAAAGATGCACCAACAATTATTAAAGGTGATTCTTTTGTTTCTGGTTATGCAGTTAAAGAAGTAATGCCAAAAAGTATTACTGAGAAAAAATACTGGATTGCAGGTCATGGTATGGGTCACACTATTGACCGTGTTCACGACCCTATTACTGTAAGTGCTATGTGGCTCGGCAGTGGTGACAGTGGTATTATTCAGATTTGTGCAGATATTATAGGTCTTACAAACTTTGAGGTTAATATCGTAAGAGATTCATTGAAAGAATTTTCAGAAAAATCAAACTGTAAGAGTATAAATATATCTTGTTCACATACTCACGCTGGTTTCGATACTGTTGGTTACTGGGGTCAGCTTATGAAACTCCAGACAGGTAAAGACCAGGAGTATATGGATTTACTCTTAAAATCACTTAAAGAAGTTGCAATTGAAGCTTACGAAAACAGAAAACCAGGTAAACTTTATGTTGGTTCAGTTTCTGTTCCAGAAGCACAACTTGATAAGCGTGAGCCGGTTATTCTTCACGATACATTAACAAGAATAAGATTCGTGCCGGACGATGGTTCAACTGAAACATGGCTTATGAACTTCGGTGCCCATCCTAATACATTAGGTGGTAGCAACCACGATTGTAGTGCTGACTATCCATATTGGTTAAGAAAAACAATCAACGATGCTAAAGAAACAAATGTAATGTTCTCTGCTGGTGCTATCGGAGGTGTTGACCCAGGTGATTTCTGCGAAGACAGACCAGAGAGAACTCGTATTCAGGGCGAAACTTTAGGTAAAGCAGCATTAGAAATTTCTAATGACAGAGAATTAAAACCTGAGATTACAGTTTTGTGTCAGAAATACTATGCACCTGTTGATAACGGCCTTTTAGCATTAATGGTAACCATTGGTGCTTGTAGTGCTCAGAGATACCCTTATGACAGGGGTGACTTGGGTATTGCACTTCAAACAGAAATTACATACATCAGAATTGATGATTTACAGATTTTACTTCTTCCTGGTGAACCATTTACAGAAGTAGTTTATGGTGGCGCAGTAGAAGCAGACGAATCTTCAACAGGTAAAGGTACAGAAATTAATCCGCCGGCTTTAGTTGATGTTGTAGGTGACAAAGACCTTGTTGTGTTCTGCGTTACAAACGATATGACAGGTTACTGTGTTGTTCCTAACGACTATATTCTTCACGAAACCCAGGCATATATCGAACAGGGTACAGATGTTAAAGGCAGAAGACACTATCACGAAACAAACTCTTTAGGCTACTTAACAAACGAAGTTATAGTTGAAGTAGTTAAAGATATTATGAGCCGTGTAAAATAAGAAAGATAAAAGGGAGTTCTATACTCCCTTTTAGTTATATAGGAGCATTTTATGAAAAAAGAGACACAGATTAAAATAGTTGAAACAGCAATAAATGGTGTTATAAACGGACTTTTTGGTAAACTCAATGACGGACCAAATTTTGATTATCTTAAAAACTATAAAACAGAAAACTTTTTCTCTGGTACAGAAGAATTTTTAAAAGAACCAGCAGAAAATTCAGTTTGGCAGTTGGGTTATGCAAGTGTTGACTTAACACCAAAAGATTATAAAGAAAAAGATTATTATATGGGTGGCTATATTTCACCTGATAATAAGTTTAAAAATCTTATTGAAAATGTTGTAGATAAAATGCAGGGCAGAGCAATTGCAATTTCTGACAATTCAGGCAGAGGTATTTCACTCTTTTGTACTGTTGACTGCATCGGTATTACAAATGGTGACATCCGTGAAATAAGAGCGATATTTACAGAAGAATTCAAGAAAAGATATCCTGATAAAATATTAGCATCTGTAAATGTATGCTCAACACATACTCACAGTTGTGTAGATACAGAAGGCTTATGGACTGATTTCCCTGGTAAAATTTTAAGAAACAGAAAAAAGAATCTTAAAAAGAACTTCGATTTGGAACAGGGCACAGATAGAGAATATATGATATTCTTAAAAAAATCTGTTGTAGGTGCATTTTTTGATGCTATTGAAAATATGTGTGATGGTGAACTTTACTTTGCCCAAAAAGATATAGGTGAAGATTATTTCAGAAATACAAACAGACCATCTGCAACAGGTCTTGTTACTGATGTTACAAGATTCAGATTCGTGCCATCTGACAAGACAAGAAAGCAGACTCTTATTGTAAATTTCCCTGCACACCCTGATGTTGCGGGTCTTCCTACATCAGATAAAAATGGCACTGGGCGAGAACTTTCTGGTGACTATGTTTATTATATGGGTGAAACCATAAATAAAGCAGGATTTAACTTTATGTTCTTCAATGGTGCGATTTGCGCTATTTATTCAAACAGAGACAAAGCACTTGACGGACATACTTTTGCTCATCGTTATGAGCAATCAATCCGTTATGGCGTTGAAGTTGGTAAAATTACATTGGCACTTACAAAGTCATTTGAGGAAATCAAGAATGATGCATTACTTTACGATGAAGAAGAAATAAAGAAAGATACAGAACTCTCAGAAAAGAACAGTGCAAAATATACTTTGTGGTGTGAAAATTGGGAACCTGTTACAGAAACAAAAGTTGAACCGATTTTCAATATAAGATTAAGGGAAGTTAATGTGCCTGTTACAAGCACACTTATGGTTGGTGTTGGTAAACTCAATATTGCTAATTATAAAATGTTCAAAGATGATAATGGTTACAGTATGTTTACTGAAATCGGTATTATTGAATTTGGTAAAGATATTAAAATTGCTATGGTGCCAGGTGAATTCTGTGCTGACCTTTTAACAGGTGGTGCGTCACTTAAAGCAGCGGGTGCGGTTTTAAAAACAGATTTTAATTATCCTACTGTAAGAGAACTTTTCGGTGACGAAACAATTGCATTTGGCTTAAGTAATGACGAAATCGGTTACATTGTGCCAGATAACGACTTTACAATGGGTGACCCGGGTAATCATTACCATGAACTTGTATCATTAGGTCAGTTTGTAGGTTCATCAATTATGAAAGGCTTTGTAGAAATCAAAAAGGAATTGCAATAAACTATGTATATAAATGAAAAAGTTTTTAAAATACATCCTGAAACAACAAAAACACAAAAGGAAATGGATGCATATTTGTTTTTGGAAGAAAATGGTGTAGAGTATATCCGTGCTGAACACGATGAAGCAGCGACTATTGAACTTTGTGAAGATGTTGAAAAAATAATAGATGCAAAAATCTGTAAAAATCTTCTTCTAACAAACAGACAACAGACAGTATTTTATTTGTTGCTTATAAAAGGGGATATGGTGTTTAAAACAAAATATCTTTCTTCACAGATAAATTCTGCGCGTCTTTCTTTTGCTAACTCAGAGCAGATGGAAACACTTTTGGATGTAACACCAGGCTCACTAACTGTATTGGCATTGATGAAAGATAAAGAGAAAAAAGTAAATCTTTTAATAGAAGAAAATGTGTTGAAAGAAGAGTTTTTTGCGTGTCACCCTATGGTGAATACTGCGACTGTAAAGTTTAAAACAGAAGATTTGACTAGAAAAATTCTTCCTGCTTTAGACAGAGAATATACACTTGTTAATTTGGAGTGTCCCGAAGATGAATAGTAAAAAATGTGTTGTTTTTGACCTTGACGGAACACTACTTTATACACTTGAAGATTTAAAAAATAGTGTAAATTTTGCATTAAGAGAGTCGGGTTTTAAAGAGCGTTCTTTAGATGAAGTGAGAGAATTTGTCGGTAACGGAATTGAAATTTTAATGAGAAAATCTGTACCCGATAATATATCAGAAGAAACGTTTAAAACTTGTTTTGAAAGTTTTAAACGTCACTATAAAATTCACTCTGAAGATAATACAAAAGAGTATGATGGAATTACAGATGTTTTAAAAACCTTGAAAAAGGATGGATATTTGATTGCTGTTGTGTCTAATAAAGCAGATTTTGCAGTAAAAACTTTATGTAATAAATATTTTCAAGGTTTATTGAATGTTGCATTTGGTGAAAGAGATGGCATAAAAAGAAAACCTTGCCCTGATTCAGTAAATGAAGTTATAAAGTTTTTAGATGTGAGTAAAGATAATTGCTTTTATGTCGGTGACTCTGAAGTTGATGTGAAAACTGCTCATAATGCAGAAATCAAGTGCATAGCATGTACATGGGGATTCAGAAGTAAAAGTGTATTAGAAAATGAAAACC
>CALAEU010000021.1 GCA_937891215.1 uncultured Clostridia bacterium | reverse complement strand
CAATGGAAGTTGATTTTGCTCAATGGTACACAGATGTTGTTAAAAAGGCAGACCTCGTTGACTACTCAAGCGTTAAAGGTTGTATGATTATTCGTCCTTATGGCTATGCTATATGGGAAAATATTCAGAGCATTCTTGACGGTCATTTCAAGAGAACAGGTCACGAAAATGTTTGTATGCCTATGTTTATTCCTGAAAGTCTTTTGCAGAAAGAAAAAGACCACGTTGAAGGTTTTGCGCCAGAAGTTGCATGGGTTACATACGGTGGTAGCGAAGAGCTTGAAGAAAGACTTTGCGTAAGACCTACCTCTGAAACACTTTTCTGTGAGCACTACGCAAAAGTTGTTCAGTCTCACAGAGATTTACCAAAACTTTATAACCAATGGTGTAGCGTTGTTCGTTGGGAAAAGACAACAAGACCATTTTTAAGAACAAGAGAATTTTTATGGCAGGAAGGTCACACAGTTCACGCAACTTCAGAAGAAGCGATTGTTGAAACAGAGCATAGTCTTAACATTTATGCTGACTTCTGTGAAAAATCTCTTTGTATGCCTGTTGTAAAAGGTAAAAAGACTGAAAGTGATAAATTTGCAGGTGCAGTTTCTACTTATGCTATTGAAGCTCTTATGCACGATGGTAAAGCACTTCAGGCAGGTACATCACACTACTTCGGTGATGGCTTTGCTAGAGCATTCAATATGACTTATCAGGATAAAGAAAATAAACTTTCATTTGTTCATCAGACATCCTGGGGTGTTACAACAAGACTTATTGGCGCTATTATTATGTCACACGGTGATGATAACGGTCTCGTTCTTCCACCAGATGTTGCACCAATTCAGGTTGTTGTTCTTCCTATTGCTCAACATAAAGAAGGTGTACTTGACAAGGCTTATGAATTAAAAGAAAGACTTTCTAAAACCTTTAGAGTTAAGGTTGATGATAGTGACAACTCTGCTGGTTGGAAATTTGCAGAATACGAAATGAAAGGTGTTCCGCTTCGTCTTGAAATCGGTCCTAAAGATATTGAGAAGAATCAATGTGTTTTAGTGCGTCGTGACAACAGAGAAAAGATTTTTGTTTCTCTTGATAACCTTGAAGTTGAAATTCAGAAAGCACTCGACGATTTCGCAAAGGCTATTTATGACAAAGCCCTTAACAACTTAAATAAACACACATTCGCTTGTACTACAATTGATGAAATCAACAAAGCACTCGCTGAAAACGGTGATGGTTTCATTAAAGCTATGTGGTGTGGCAATGAAGAATGTGAAGACAAAGTTAAAGAACTTACCGGCGTGGGTTCTCGTTGTATTCCATTTGAACAAGAAAATCTCTCTGATAAATGCGTTTGTTGTGGTAAACCTGCTACACAAATGGTTTATTGGGGTAAAGCATATTAAAATTTTAAAAGGCTATTGCAAATCAGCAGTAGCCTTATTTTTTAAGGTGATATTATGTTTGGAAATCTATTTGATAATATAAAAAGAGTAATAGATGAAAATATGGATAAAACTCCAGAGGAATTAGATAAAATGTTTTTTGATGAAAATGGTAAACCGAACGAAGAGTTATTCGGCAATGCATTTGAAAAGATAAAAGCAGAAATCTCTAATTTAAACATAACCTATGAACCAACTGATTTCAGTTATTTAAGTGAAATGTCAGATGATGATGTATATGATAATCTTCCAATGATTCTTTTTGATGACGATAATTTGAATGATGAAAAAAAGATTGCACATATTGTTTTTGAATTTGAAACAGAGTATGCTAATGGTGGCGCTTCTCAATATTTTGCAAACACAAGAGGTGAGCATATTTCTGAACTCGTAAACGCTCTTGAAACAGTAGGTGCACTCAAATATGCTAAAGCTTGTGATAACTTCATAAAAAAATATGATATAAAACCCGATAATTTCGATGATAGTATCAAAAATTATTTTGAAGTTGCAGAAAAAATGTATCCATATAGTGAACTTGAAGCTCTCATCGATGAAATTTATATAACTGATTTTTTACAGGATTATTTAATTAAATATATTAGAGAAAATAATAATTAAAACTAAGTAGAAAATTTATAAATTTTTTTTCTGATTTTGTATTGCATAAATTATTTAAAAAATAGCCAACCTAAGTTAGGTGATGAAAAGTGAAAGTTTCGTGGATTAAAGCAAAAAATGATGATAGGAGTTTTCGTTTTTTTAAGAGTATGGGATTTGATGTAAAAGAACTAGAATTAATTAATCGCGCTATGAAAAAATTAGAAAGACAAATTACTGTAATGGAAGATAGCGGTACAGCATTTGAGAAAATATTC
>CALAEU010000020.1 GCA_937891215.1 uncultured Clostridia bacterium | reverse complement strand
ATTATTTAAGTCAGTTAACTGCAAATGCAACAAAGAGAACCGTATATGCTGGTCCTACAGAAGCTACAGCGATTGGTAATTTAGTAGCTCAGATGATTCATGGTGGAGAATATACATCATTAGAAGAAGCAAGAAAGAATATTTTTGAATCTTTTGAAGTAAAGACATTTGAACCAGAATGTTAAGAATATGTTTGGCATATAAAACGAATAAAAACAATTTTAGAATATTTTTTGGAAACTTCTACTTTAATTTTTGCAATACCACTTTTTAGTTTTGTTGTCGGGTTATGTGCAGTAGGGGGACCTGTAATTATTGCCATACCTACAGTTGTTGGGATAATTGCAGGTATGGCAACAGGTATTTTGTACTCGCAATACGCATTGCAAGGTCTTGGATATTCTGCTCTTATAATAATGCCGAGTACGGCAATTGTTATAGGTACATTATTAAAATGTTGTAATGAATCTATTAATATGTCGCTTGAAATTATATATATGATATTAGGTGGAAATCATGGGAATACCAAAACAAACCAATTAAAAGAATACTGTCTCAGGTACCTAGTATTATGTGTACCATTTATTTTAGCCGGGATTTTAAATACCCTCTGTTTTAAGTTGTTCGGGGGATTGTTTTCATTCGTCTGAGTCTTCAGTTTTTATACTCTCGATTTTTGGTTGTCTCGGTGCTTTAACGCTACTTAAAGGATTTGCTTCAGCAGCATTTTTCAGTTGTTCGTCAACAATATGAGTGTAAATTTGTGTTGTGTTAAGATTTTCGTGTCCTAGAATTTCTTTAATTGAAAGTACATCAACATTACCATGTTGATACATAAGGGTTGCGGCGGTATGTCTCAATTTATGGGTAGATAAATCTCTGTCAGTAAGACCAGCTTTATCCAAGGTGGATTTAACGACATACTGAACAGTTTTTGGACTTATTCTGCCTTTTTGTCTGCTTATAAACAACGCATCTTTGTCTTTAACGCCATCAACAGGACGGACAGGCAGATAAGCATTAATAGCATCAACGCAAGCGTTATTCAAGTAAATAGTTCGCTCTTTATTACCTTTACCAGTAACTGTAAGAGTGTTATTTGAACGAATATCACTTAAATTAAGTGATACGAGCTCAGAAAGACGCAAACCGCAATTTAAAAATAAGGTAATAATACAATAATCGCGTTCTTTAAACTTACCATCGACAGAATTTAAAAGCGAAAGACTTTCTTCTAAAGTAAGATACTTAGGTAATGCCTTTTTAATTCTTGGTGACTCGAGTTCCTGAAGGGGATTGTCTTTAATAAGTTTTTTCTGAACTGTAAGATATTTATAAAATGCTCTTAAAGTTGAAACTTTTCTGGAACGGGTGCGTTCATTGTTATTTCTGTTAATTTTACAATATGTAAGATACATATAAGCATCGTTTAAAGTAACAGACGAAATTAAATCTAAAGAAATATCTGAAATAACAATTTCTTCAAATGAAACTTCTTTTTGAACAAGTCCACGAATTATTTTAATGTATTTGAAAAAAGTAGATAAATCATTAGCGTACTCATTAACTGTCAATTCAGAACAGTTTTTAATAACACTATAATAATTTAAAAATTCTATAGCAATAGGTGGTAATAAATCAAAATTTTCTCGTTTCATAAGTTTTTAATACAAATCCTTTATATAAATTTAGCATTTATATAAAATCCATCTTAAAAGAGTAGTGGCTAAATTTTTATATATCCACTTAGACAAAAGAAAGATTTTGTATAAGTCAGGTAAGGGGTTTTGCAGGAAAAAGCAATAGTTTATAATGTTATAATTAATATATCAACTACTGGATTACAAGCATTTAGTGGATACAACCTAGATTACTTTGAAATGCTTTATCAAATATTAATCTTTATCTTTGTATTTTTTCATACAAATTAATATTGCAACTGATACCACAACCATTGTAGCTGTATAACCAAGTTTTGCTGCTGCATTTCTCTCAGGATTCTTTGAAATCTTCAAAATTATCAACCTTTCTCATCGAATAGAAATTTTTATCACCAGGTGTTATTCATTTGGAAAATTTCTATTCGATTGAATTATTATAAAACAATTTAAATTAGTTCAGTTATAGGTATAATTGAGCCAATATCAGTAAGTTTATAGGATTTATCATAGATAGGTTTAATATTATGATAATCTAAAAACTTTTTAATGTCATTATAGCTTGGATGTTCTTCTATGTTACCATTAAAGAAAATAATATCTTTTGATAACTTACCTGACGCACCACCCAAAAAACCGTAATGATTTTCTGATAAAGTTATAAAATCAGGTTTAATTTTCAAAACGTCAAATTGTGATTTTTTTAACAATGTTGCAATACCATTATCTTCAGTAATAATTGCATTTTCATTAACTATACAAATTGAACATTTAGAATAACCTTGTTTTGTGTTTATACGCTTTAAATTATTTGTTTCTATAAATTCAAGCAATTTTTCATCTGCATAATCAAATTTACCGATTATATTATCATTTATTATGGTGAAATTCAGTAAAACATCGTGTGGATATGGCGAAAATGGTTTATTTTCAGCCAGCTCTACCCTACACCCTAATTCTTTTATTTTTTCTATTAAAAGCCTCTGGTTTGACGAAATAATAGCGTTTTTTTCACCACAGTAAATTATCTGTGTATCTGCGTGAAAAGCAATTTCGTTATCTAACTTATCAGACTTTTTTGTTGTAAGCGTTTTTATACCAAGCTTATTTAAAAATTCTATTGTGTTCAGAGCATTTTCGCCCAAAATACAGTGACAGACTCTATTATGTGGTAAGTTAGACTTTTCAATGAATTTGTAATTATAATGCATTATCTGTTGCAACCTCAAATGTTTCACGGATATTTCTGACACCAATTACTTCAATATTAGAAAATGCAGCTTTATTAAGTTTTTTCATATTTTGTCTTGGTATAATACAACGCTTAAAACCAAGTCTTTCAGACTCTTTAATTCGTTGTTCACAGTTGTTTACCATTCTTATTTCACCAGCAAGTCCAATTTCTCCAAATACAATTGTCTCACTGTCTATAACAGTGTCTTTAAGACTTGAAATAAGAGCAACTGCTGCGGCTAAATCTGACGCCGGTTCATCTGCTCTTAAGCCACCGACAATATTAAGGTAACAATCCATATTAGAGAAATAATAACCAGCTCTTTTTTCAAGAATTGCAATAATCATTGCCATTCTGTTGTAATCAAATCCGGTTGACATTCTTCGTGGATTACCAAAACCAGTAGTTGTAGCAAGACCTTGTATTTCTGCTAAAATAGGTCTTGAACCTTCTATAAGACAAGTTACACAAGTACCTGAAACATTTATAGGCCTACCTGCTAAAAGTGCCATTGACGGACTTTCTATTTGTGAAAGTCCAGTATCATTCATTTCAAAAACACCAATTTCATTTGTAGAGCCAAATCTGTTTTTAGCAGCTCTTAAAATTCTGTAAGAATAGTTTCTTTCACCTTCAAAATAAAGAACTGTATCAACTATATGTTCTAATACTTTTGGTCCTGCAATATTACCATCTTTATTAACATGACCAACCAAAATAATTGAAATATCATTATTTTTAGATGTCTGCATAAAAAGATTTGTGCATTCTCTGACTTGTGTAATACTGCCTGTACTTGAAGAAATTTCAGGTATGCTCATTGTCTGAATTGAGTCAATCATAACAATATTAGGCTTTGCAGTTTTTATGTATTCACAAACGACTTCTGCATCAGTTTCACACATTACAGAGAGATTATCAGATTTAACATTAAGTCTTTTTGCTCTCATTTTTAATTGATATGCAGATTCTTCGCCTGAAACATAAAGAACTTTTAAATCTTTTGAAAGATAATTACAAATCTGAAGTAAAAGTGTCGATTTACCAATGCCTGGGTCACCAGATAAAAGAACTAATGAACCTTTAACAAGTCCGCCACCTAATACTCGATTTAATTCTGAAATACCAGTATTATATCTGAATTCTGTTGAAGAATCTATAGCATCAAGTTTTAAAACATTGCAGTTTTTCAAACTACCAGTATTTGCTTTTTTTGCCACTTTATTTTCTGTAACAATTGTTTCTTCGTCTAAAGTTCCCCATTCGTTACACGATGGACATTTACCATACCATTTTGCAGACTCATAACCGCAATTTTTACATATATAAATTGATTTTTGTTTAGAAGCCATAATTTTCACTGACCTTCACAATAATTTAAAATTCCAATAGCAATACAAAGTGCCATTTTTCTTTGGTATATTTCATCTTGCAAATTCTCTGCATCTTCGGGATTTGAAAGGAATCCACATTCAACTAATACCGCAGGTTTTATAGCGTTATAAATTAAATAAACTGATGTGCCACAAGGTTTAATTTGCCTTGTATTATCTTTTTGTAAATAATAAACGATGTTTTCCTGAATGTTTTCTGCAAGTAACGAACTTTGCTCGCTTAGTTCAGGTGAATAAAATACCTGCGCACCTTTATATTTGGATGATGAAAAATGATTTTGGTGAATACTGACAAAAATAGCATTATCTGTTTTTTCCATAAGTGCCATTCTGTTATGTAAATCAGAAGATTTTTTACTGCGAATTGTTGTTAAACCTTCTGATTCAGTGGAGATATCTGCTTCTCGTGTCATAACAACATTAAAACCAAAAAAATTAAGATACTCCTTTAAATATAATGCAATACTCAAGTTGATACCTTTTTCACTTACGCCATCATCAGTTGAAGTTCCACCATCAAAACCACCATGACCAGCGTCTATTATAATTGTAGGAGTTTTAGTACTTAATTTATTTTCTGATGATATATTATCAAATACGTCATTATAATTTATAAAACTAATTGATAATACAAAACAAAACAAAACTATGAAACATAAAATTATGAGTTTTTTCAAAATTATCACCCATAAATTATATGTTTTAATTCTTGTTTTTATCTGAATTCGGTACCATCTTTTAATAAAAGCTTATTTCTTTTAATTGACCAACAGATATTTTCCTGAGAAAAATTCTCTAATAATGCATCTTTGAATAAAACTGGGTTAATTGTAAAATCATTACCCGCAGGTAAAATGAATGAAAAATGTAACTCATCAGTTTCGCTTTTAATAATATTAAACCCAGATAAATGTTCTGAAACATTTATTATTTTTATTTCACCTTTTTTAGTTTTCTTATTAATAATAATATTTTTACTGTTAATTTTATTTAAAATATCATCTTTGATGTTACAACCATCATTTGAAGATAATTTCATTTCATAAAGTCCTGAAGTAATAAAAAGCGGTTTATATTCAGGTTCAGCAATTTTTAAAAATTTGATTCCTGGTACAGTTACCCTGTTCAATTCAGAAATTACTTTTTCAATCGGGTAACTTTCATCATCAAGTCTTATATCTAAAATTTCACTTTCCCCTTCTACACCCAATGGTAAAGAAAGACCGAAAACAAGGTGTGGGTGTGGGTTAAAACCCTCTGTGTACCAGAGTGGAATATCAGTTCTTCTGAAAGCTCTTATTAAACAACGGGTTAAGTCAAGGTGCGAAATATATTTTGCAGTGTCTTTTTTAGTGAACCATATTCTTACAGAGCGCATCACACTTACCCCCATTCAATTTATTTGAGCCGCAAGCATTACACTGTTCACGACAATGTTTTGAAGTTTCTGCTTTTTTAGCTTTTTCATTTTCTTTTATTAAAAATTCTTTTGAAATACCTGAATTTATGTGGTCCCAAGGTAAAATTTCATCATATGAACGACGACGGTTTGCATAAAATCCAGTATCTATACCACATTCTTTAAACGCATCCATCCAGGTTTCATATTTGAATTTATCGTCCCAACTATCAAAAGTACAACCGTTTTTCCAGGCTAATTCTATAACATCACAGAGTTTTCTGTCACCACGGGCAAAAATTGCTTCTAAGAAAATCTGATCTGTAGTGTGGAAGCGGAATGTAATCTTTTTAGATGAAACAGTTTCTTTTAAAAGCTGTTGTTTTCTTGTTATTTCTTCACGAGAATCCTGAGGTTCCCATTGGAATGGTGTACAAGGTTTTGGAACAAATGAAGAAACACCTGCGCTAACACTTACAGTTTTTCCTTTTGGTTTATCAGGGTTACTGTAAAACTCTTCTACTACTTTCTGACAGAGTTCATTAATACCAACCACATCTTCATCTGTTTCAGTCGGTAAACCAATCATAAAATAAAGCTTTACAGCATTCCAACCACCTTGGAATGCTTTTCTGCATGTACCTAAAATTTCTTCTTCAGTAATATTTTTATTTATAACATTACGAAGTCTTTGTGTACCAGCTTCTGCAGCAAATGTAAGCCCTGAACGCCTTACTAAAGCCAATTTTTCTCTTAATTCATCTGAGAAATTATCAATTCTTAATGACGGTAAGGCAACATTGATTTTTTGTGGTGTCGCCCAACTTAAAAGGGACTCTAATAATTCGGTAATTTTAGTATAATCACTACTTGAAAGTGAACAAAGCGAAAGTTCATCGTAACCTGTTTCACAAGCGATCCTCTGACTTTGTTTGCTTATAGTTTCAACAGATTTTTCTCTTATGGGTCTGTACCAGAAGCCAGCCTGACAAAATCTGCAACCACGAATACAACCACGGAAAATTTCGTGAACAACTCTGTCATGTACAACCTCAACAAAAGGAACAACAAAGTTTTCAGGATAATAAACATTATCTAAATCAGAAACGACGCGTTTATTAATTACTTTTGGTGCATCGTCATTTGCAATAAATTCTTTTATTGTACCATCTTCGTTATATCTTACATCATAAAGAGCAGGAACATAAATACCTTCTATGTGTGAAGCAGCAATCAAAAATTCTTTTCTTGTAGCATTTTTCTTTTTGAATTCATTTAATAAATCTAAAAATTCAAGCATTACTTCCTCGCCTTCGCCTATCTGGAAGCAGTCAATAAAATCTGCTAAAGGCTCAGGGTTAGCAACGCAAGGGCCACCTGCAACAATAATTGGGTTTTCACTTAAAGAATCACCACGATTTTTACTTCTTACAGGAATTCCTGCTAAGTCTAACATATTAAGAACATTTGAAAAAGATAATTCGTATTGTAATGTAAAACCTACCGCGTCAAAATCTTTTAAGCTGTCGTGACTTTCAAGACCGAAAAGCGGAATATTATTTTTACGCATTATTTCTTCCATATCGCTATCAGGTGCAAACACTCTTTCGCACCAGAAGTTTTCTTTTGAATTAATAAGAGCATAAAGAATTTTTAATCCAAGATGTGACATACCTATTTCGTAAGTATCTGGAAAACAGAAAGCGAAACGAATATCAATATTCTCTTTGTTTTTTACGACGGAATTCAATTCACCACCTGTGTATCTTGCAGGTTTCTGAACAAGTGGTAATATACTTTCAATTTGTTTGTGCAACATAAAAATTCTCCAATTTTAAAATAAAATCATTCTACATAATTTTACAATAAAACTGGAGAATTATCAAGTAAAATAACTTACTTTTTAAAGATAATTGTAAGTAACATTAAAAGTGAAGCAATAAGCAGATAAAAATTCTTAAAATCAAGTGTAAAAATATAAATAGCAAGGTAAGTAAAAGGTATTAAAATTACAAAGGAAGTAATAGTTATAATAATATTTACCGTTTTTTCATCAAAAAAGTTTAACAAAACTGAACAAAGTATTTTACCACCATCAAAATTATAAAATGGTAATAAATTGAATAGCGCTAAAACAAGATTTATAACAACAATCTCATAAGTTAATTTGTTTTCAAAAAAAATATTTAAAATATAAAATAATATAAAGAAAAAGATATTTAATAATGGTCCTGAGAGAGAAATAATTGCAGTTTGCCAATATTTTATTTTGTTACTATTTAACACTTTTATGTTTCCACCAAATAATGAAATTTCAAATTCTTTAATACTAACATTAAAAATTTTTAATGCTAAAAGATGCCCTATTTCGTGTGCTATAGCAAAAATAATTGAGGTATATAAAAATTCTGTTCTGTTTAAAGAAATTAAAATAATTATTAAAGCAAAAAAAGTAAAAGATATAGTAATTTTTGTATTCTTAATTTTAAACTGCATCTTTTGCGTCCTTTAAAGCAAAAGCGGGATTGTATGAAACATCATTAATTCGTAGTTCAAAGTGTATATGTGGACCGGTTGATTGTCCTGTTGAACCAACCTCGGCAATAACTTCACCACCACGGATAAAATCACCTTTTTTAACGAATAATTTACTGCAGTGACAATACACGCTGATTATATTATTATCATGTTTAATTTTAATATAATTGCCATTCCATTGGTCATAATCTGCTTCAATTATTTCACCATCAAAAATTGCATAAATTGGTTCACCTGCATCTAAAGCAATGTCTATTCCCTTATGAACTCCTAATGTGCCGTTTATAGGGTGAACTCTTTCACCGAATTCTGACGAAACAACGCCACCTATTACTGGTGAAAATATTTTATAATTTAATTTATAATTAGCAAAAGAAACATTACTGATTTTCTCGTTGTTAATTTCAATATCTTTACCACCCTCCCCTAAAACTTCGGCAGTAAATAATTCATCAGAAAAATCAGTTAAAATAATGAAAGAAGTT
>CALAEU010000019.1 GCA_937891215.1 uncultured Clostridia bacterium | reverse complement strand
TCATGCTCGCACGAAGCTGTGCGTCAAGGTTGGAAAGCGGCTCGTCGAGAAGAAGAACTCTAGGCATCTTTACAAGTGCTCTTGCAATAGCAACTCTCTGCTGCTGACCGCCTGAAAGTCGGTTTACGCTACGCTTTTCAAAGCCCTTCAGGTTTACAAGCTCAAGCATTTCTCCGACTCTTTTTACTATTTCCTTTTCGGAGGTCTTCTTTACTCGAAGTCCGAAGGCAATATTCTCATATACGTTAAGATGGGGGAAAAGTGCATAACGCTGGAATACGGTATTAACGTTTCTTTTGTGGGGAGGAAGTCCGTTGATACGCTTTCCCTCAAAGAAAACATCACCACTCGTAGGCTCTAAAAAGCCTCCGATAATTCTTAAGGTTGTGGTCTTACCACAGCCTGACTGACCTAAAATTGAAACAAATTCATTTTCTCTGAAGTTAATACTTACGCCCTTCAACGCTCTAACTGTAGTATCACCAGTTACATAATCTTTAACTATATTTTTTAATACTAACATTTCTTCTTACCTCAATAATAAAGTTTCTTACGATTAAGATAGAACACAAGCCCTACAACTGCACCGAAAAGTGCCACACCGCCAATTACAAATAGAATTGTGTAATCCTTTGGTGGCTCTTCGTAAATAATTGTCGGGTTATAGCTTTCCCCCTCTTCAAGCGGAGCAATTGCACGCTCTTTAAAGAGAAGATTGTGTAGCCACTCAACTATTTCGTCAGTTGTCATTTTTTCAAATTGCTCAAATATCTGTGAAGCGTAAAGTGCGAAACTATCAGCACCACTGCCACTCATCAATCCATTTAAAGCACCTTTGTTTTCCGGTAATTTAAGAGTGTCTACAAGATATCTTAAAACAGTGAGCAGAAGTGCTTCTTTATCTGCTTTAATGTAAGTGTAGGTTGAATTTTTACCATTTAAAACTTGTTTACTAGTCTTTGTTTCTGTTTCACCGTATGAGTAAAGTGCTTTTAAATTAAAGTCTTTGAGTTTAAGACCTAATTCTTTTTCTAGAGATTTAAAAATATCGTTTGTGTTCATTGAAGAACTTATTGCACCTGTATCAAGTTCAACCTTGTATATAGGTTCAATTTTTTCGAGTAACGCTTTTATCGGAAGAAGGAGATTTGTTATGCAGATTTCTAAATTACCACTGTCTATAAAATAAAGTGCATTAGGTAAAATATCAAGTGCTGTTTTTACAGGCTTCTCAAATAATTCGTCAAGCAAATCAAGTACAGGGGTAGTAATATTTCTTAATACTGCATCTTTACGTGTGTCGTTTTTATACTGCTCGTAAGTTTTAATATTTTTATTGTCGCAACCGAGTGCTTCTAATATAGGAATAATTGCGGTGTTATAACCATCTCCACCAGTAATTTTTATACTATTCATAAAGGTAATAGTTTCACCTTTAAGCACCACTTCTAAAAGTGGCATTAACGGACGAAGCATAGCTACAAGTGCGTTTTCAAAACCTGTTCTTCTGCCGTCATAAAAACCAAAACTTACGAAGTTGAAATTAACTTTTGACCAGTCTGACGCCCTTAATAAAGCGTTTCTCACCTGAAGAAACTCAGATTCAGTTAAAAGTGAAGCAACACCTTTTGGTGTAGCATCCACACCCATAACAGAAAGCATTTCTAATACACCTTCTTTTTCGAGTGCAGAATAAATTCCAAGTGTAAGATCCCCAACTGTTTTATTTGTATAAATAGTATTCTTTAAAAGAGTTTCTAACTTTCTGTAATCGGTATATTCCTGAACAAATTCGTCTATTAAATCATCTATTCCATTTAATACTTTTGTAAAATCTTTCTCACCTAAATTCTGTGTGTAGATAATCTGACTGAATGTAACTGTCGGAAAATTGTAAGGTTTTGCATCTGCCAATTTACTGTCATTAAAAAGAAGAATAATTGTTTTAACAACATTTTTTGTATCTGTTTCTAAAAGTTTATTAAGAATATCTGGTGACAACAAATCATTTTTTGTGTTACCAGAATTAAGGCCTTTCAAAAGTTCAGGTAATGCTGATTTATTAAGTTTTAAAGCATCCACAAGCCACGAAAAAATCACTGTATAAGCGAGTGGCTTATTCGGTGTAAAAGTAACGCCATCACTACTACCACATTTACTGAGTGTTTCAAAGTCAATTGGTGGAAGTGTAAGACCACTTTCTGCAGTCATACTACTGAGTGCGTCATTAAGCATTACTTCTACATCAAGTTTCATTGAATCCAGGTCAATGATTTTTAAAAGAATTGCAAGTTTTATATATGCATTTTCTTTAACTGGTGCTAAAAGATTACTGAAACAAGCATCCATCTGACCACTTTCGCAAAAGTATGCAAAAGATGGTAAAACCGTTACCAATATATCAATTGGTTTTTCTTCTAACTTATCAACAATTGATAATGCTGACATAAGAATGTTATAAATCATTGTAGATTTATCTTCTTTTGCCTGATTTTTAAATTCTTCCTGTGATAATTCTACTTCACAACCTAAAGCGTTAAGCATTGGCACAATTGCATTTTCGTAACCATTGCCACCTTCAATTTTTGTAAAGTTTGCAACTGAATATTTACCAGAACAAAGAAGCATAAACAAAATGTTATTAAAAGGACTTAAAGTAGCACTTATTGCTCTTGCAAAACTGTTTTTATCTGTTATACCCCATTTAACATTTGTTAAATCAAGATTTTGAAAACTACCTGCATTTAAAAGCGCATTCTGCACATCCGGGTACTTTTTAAGACCTTTTGCAACACCATTTATTGTTACATCAATGCCAATTGCTTTTAAGTCACTTGCAGTTTCTTCCATTGGTGCATAAATTGAAACAAGCAACTCTGACACAACCTGGTCATTATAAATCATTGGCTCCAATACTGTTTTCAAATCTGTTTTTAAATAACTTTTTAAAATATATGAAAGCAATTCTTCTGTACCAATAAGTGCGTTGTTTGCTTCAGTTTCTGTAACACCTTCGGGGTATGAAGGCGCAGCAGCAAAAGCCACAACATTAGATGATGTAGCCAAAAATGTCATTATAACTGCTAAAAGGAAACAAATAATTTTTTTGAATTTCATAATAATCACACTTATTTATAAGATTTTTTATGCATACAATTTAATTGAAACTTAGTCTATTTTATTATACTACCATAATAAAAACAAAATGTTAAAAAAATGTTAACATTAGGGGTGCAATATGAAAAAACTGGTTTTTTTACCTTTTATTTTTCTTGTTTTTTTAAGCAGTTGCTCTGTTACGCAAAATGGCGAAGATTTAAGTGCGTTTATTTTTAGAATGAATACACTCAATGAGCAATACAATCTTACACCACAAGGATTCATTTATTCAGAAGAAAATGATAATATCTACAAATTTTTCATTGTGAATGAAAATGAAATTCTTTTAAGTTTTACAGAGGATAGTAAAGGCAGACTTACTGAAATGAATTTTGTGGCAGATAATAAATTTCATGAAGATTTATCATCTTTTGAATTCTTCAAAAATTCACTTAACGCTTTTATTAATAACGAAAATACATATACAGAAATTATTGATAATGACATATCACAACTTTTAAAAACTGAAACAAAAGAAAGTGTAATAATAAAAAGTGGCAACATCGAAGTTTCGCTCGATATCACCACTCTTGGTACTGTTATTACTGTTCATTTTACAGACAAATAATCATTCAATTTTTCTAAAAGGAGATTTAACGCTTTTCCACGATGACTTAATTTATCTTTTTCATCTGAAGAAATCTCTGCAAAACTTTTTTCATCCACCATAAACACAGGGTCGTAACCAAAACCGCCTTCACCTTTTTCTTCATAGCCGATTTTACCTTCACACTCTCCCCTTGCGGATAAAATATCTCCATTCGGAAAAACGCAACACACAACTGAAACAAATCTTGCTGTTCTTTCTTCTTCCTTAACATCTTTTAAAAGCTCAAGAAGTTTTTCGTTGTTCTTCTTGTCGTTACCATGCTCACCTGAAAATCTTGCAGAATAAACACCAGGTGCACCCGCTAAATAATCCACCATAAGACCTGAGTCATCCGCTACACAAGGAAGACCACTCTCTTTACAACCACTCTGTGCTTTTATAAGGGCATTCTCGTAAAATGTTTCTCCCGTTTCCTCTGCTTCGGTTAGTGTTAAGTTTAGTTCTTCAGCGGTTTTAACATCTATACCTAAAGGTGAAAGTATTCTTAAAAGTTCATTTTTCTTTTTCTTGTTATGAGTTGCTATTAAAAATGTTTTTTGCATTATTTAAAAAGCCTCCCGAAAAAGCCTTTTTTCTTTTCAGGTTTATTTTCAAGTTCAGGATTTTCTTCTGCAGTTTCAGTTTCTTCATCAATTTCGTCAACAGTTTCCTGCATTTCTTCAACAACAGAATCAATTTCAGAAGTGATATCCTCTTTTACTTCTTCAATTTCTTCCTGTACATCGTCTTTAAGTTCATTGAATGCTTCAACAACTTCTTCAACAATTTCCTGGAACTCTTCTTTGATATCCTGAACTTCTCCGCTTATTTCTTCTTTTATTTCTGAAATCATTTCGTGAATTTCATCCTCTTTGAAATCTTCTGGTAATGCTTCAAAAAGGCCTTCTGCAAATGCGTGTGGGTTGAATGGTTGTAAGTCGTCAATACCTTCACCAACACCTACAAATTTAACAGGAACTTTAAGGTCATTCTTAATTGAAAGAACAACACCGCCCCTTGCAGTACCGTCAAGTTTTGTAAGAATTATACCAGTGATTTCTGCAATCTTTGCAAATTCTCTTGCCTGATTTACTGCATTCTGTCCTGTTGTAGCATCAAGCACTAAAAGCACTTCGCGGTCAGAATATGGTAATTCTCTGTCAATAACTCTGTAAATCTTTGCAAGTTCTTCCATAAGATTTTTCTTGTTGTGAAGACGACCCGCAGTATCACAGATAATAATATCATTACCTCTTGCTTTTGCAGCAGAAATTGTATCAAAAATAACTGCCGCAGGGTCTGCACCCTCTTTATGACTTATAATATCTACTCCTGCTCTTTCTGCCCAGACAGTAAGTTGGTCAATAGCAGCAGCACGGAATGTATCTGCGGCAGCAAGAATTACGCTCTTACCCTCTGATTTATACATAGAAGCCATTTTACCGATAGTTGTAGTTTTACCTACACCATTAACACCGATAACAAGAATAACAGATGGAATTGTAATAAGCCCCATATCTTCGCCGCCCTCAAGCATTTCGGCAACGATTTCTTTTATTTCTGTTTTTACATCTGCTGGATTTTTAAGCCCTTTTTTACGAACTCTTTCGTTAAGTCTCTTTGTAATTTCAGATGCAGTTGTAACACCAACATCACCCATTACAAGTGCTTCTTCAAGTTCATCAAAAAGTTCTTCGTCAATCGAAGTGTAACTATCAAGCACATTATCAATAGCGCCAGACATATTATTTCTTGTTTTTCTTAAACCGAAGTTTATCTTTTTAAAAACGCCCATAATAACACCTACAAATTTATATATTACTCCTCTAAGCCGAGTTGTTTTGCCATTTCAGCAGTCTTGAGTTCAAGAAGTTTTGAAACACCTTTTTCCTGCATTGTAACACCGTAAAGCATATCAGCTTCTTCCATTGTACCACGGCGGTGTGTAATAAGAATAAACTGTGTATCATCCGTCATTCTTCTTACATAAGACGCATATTTTGCAACATTGACATCGTCAAGTGCCGCTTCAACCTCGTCAAAAATACAGAACGGACAAGGATTAACTTTAAGAATTGCAAATAAAAGTGCAATTGCAGAGAGACCTTTTTCACCACCTGAAAGAAGTGAAATATTCTGAACGTTCTTGCCTGGTGGTTGTACTTTGATTTCAATATCACTTTCAAGAACATCAAGTTCATCGCTTAACACAAGTGACGCTTTACCGCCACCAAAAAGTTCTGAGAATGTTTCACCGAAATTAATATTGATTTTATTGAACTCGTTTCTGAATTGTTCACCCATTTTACCTGTGAGTTCCTGAATGAGTTTTATAAGCTCTGCTTTTGATTTTTCGACATCGCTTACCTGAACGTGCATAAATTCATATCTTTCAGAAACTTCACTGTATTCTTCAATAGCACTGAGATTAACAGTACCAAGACCTTTAATTTTCGCCTTAAGTTCGTTAAGTCTCTTTCTTGATTCAGCAACATCTTCGATAACTATATTAAGTTCTTCTGCTTCACGACGGGTTAATTCATACTCCTCGTAAAGTCTGTTAGAGATATTTTCAAGTTCTTGTGACATTGACTCTTTTCTTTCAGAAAGACGAGCAAGTTCACCGCTTAATTTTTCTTTTTCTTCTTGTTTATCTCTTTCAGCAAGACGAAGTTCTGCACTTTGTTTTTCAAAGACTTCGCGTTGTTTTATAAGATTTTCAGTATCTGTTTTTGAAGTACCGCTCTGACTTCTTAATTTACCTGCATCTTCTCTTAAAACATCAATAAGTTTTGTGAGTTCTTCGTTTTTCTTAACAATTTCTTCTATTTCACTATTAAGTTGTGTAAGTCTGTCTTTATGACTTGTACTTCTGCCTTTAAGTCTTTCAATCTCTTCATTTTTTGCTTCGATTTCTTTTTCATTTGTTGCAATCAAGAGATTAATATCTGCCGCTTTTGCGGTGAGTTCTTCTCTCTTCTGTTGAAGATTTTCTCTGTCACCTGTAAGAGCTGACAATTTACTTTCAACACTTTCAAGTTCTTTCTGAAGTGTAACAAGTTCTGATTCTGCAGAAGATGCATTGTTTTTAATATCAGCAATTCTGTTTACAAGTTTTTCTTTTTCTTCATCTGCTTCATTTTTTTGAGCAAGAATTGTTTCGTATTGCCCGTTTTTGAGAGCAACTACACCCTCTAATCTTATTTTCTCTTCGCCTGTAAATGCAATTTCTGCTTTACAACCTTCAAGTTCTGCAGAAAGTGAAGAATAACTTTCTTGTTGTTCCAAAACATCTTTTACTGCAATATCTAATTTTTCCTGAATTTCATTACATTCTTTAGTAAGTTTTTCAATTTCGTTTGCACGACTTAAAATACCCGCATTCTGAAGACGAGCACCACCAGTCATTGAACCACCTGCGTTCACAACCTGACCGTCAAGTGTAACTACTTTGAATTTATAAGAATATTTTTTAGCAATCTCAACTGCTGAGTCAAGATCTTCACTCACAGCAGTTCTGCCTAAAAGT
>CALAEU010000018.1 GCA_937891215.1 uncultured Clostridia bacterium | reverse complement strand
TTTTTCGTAGCCGGGGATCTCCGTGAGCAGCGCCATGATCTCAAATACCTGCTCCCGGGCGATGATCTCTGCCTGGGTCACCTGCTCCGGATCTGTGGGATCCAGCTTTACCACACGGGTGGTATTGAAATGGTATACCGTGTCATGGCAGGGGGCAAACAGCAGCACATTTCCCGCAAGGTTCAAAAAACAGTGCTTTACCGATTCTTGCTGCAACATATTTAGTAAGTGGTAAATCAGTAATACATAATTGCCCCCGTCTTTCAGATGTTGAAAGTACTATTAAAATCTTAGAGAATTTAGGGTGCAAAGTAGAAAGATGTGGTAAAGATTTAGTTATCGACAGTACCAGTGCCACAGGATACGAAATTCCTGAAAACTTAATGAGAGAAATGCGTTCTTCTGTTATTTTTTTAGGTGCAATTCTTGCAAAAACAGGCAGAGCAGTTATTTCAACACCAGGAGGGTGCGAAATAGGTTTAAGACCTATTGATTTACACCTTTTTGCAATGAGAAAATTAGGGGTTACAATTTGTGAAGAACACGGAAGACTTGAGTGTTCTGTTAATAAAAAACTTAAAGGCACTAAAATTACGCTCACTTTCCCAAGTGTTGGTGCAACTGAAAATGCGATTTTAGCATCAAGCGTTGCAGAGGGTACTACAACAATAATAAATGCGGCACGTGAACCTGAAATAATAGATTTATGTAATTTTCTTAATAAGTGTGGTGCTAAAATCCACGGCGGCGGAGAAAGCATAATAGTTATTGAAGGTGTAAAGAAATTAACTGCAACTGAACATTCTGTTATTTGTGACAGAATTGCTGCTGCAACATATCTTTTTGCAGGCGCTATAACAGGTGGCGATATTTCTCTTAAAAATACCGTGCCTACTCATCTTGGTGCTATTTTGCCTGTGTTAGAAGAAACCGGGTGTGAAATATCAGTAAGGTGTGATGAAATAAGACTTAAAGCACCAATTAAACTTAGTAGAATAGATAAACTTATCACTCAACCATATCCTGGTTTCCCGACAGATGCACAGGCACCTGTAATGACACTTGCTACAATAGCCCAAGGAACAAGTGTAATTGTTGAAAACATTTTTGAAAGTCGTTTTAAACATGTTCCTGAACTTCTTAGAATGGGTGCAAGAATTCGTACTGAAGGAAGAGTAGCAGTTGTCGATGGTGTTGACAGACTGTATGGTGCGAGTGTTGTTTCACCTGATTTGCGTGGTGGCTCTGCATTGGTTTTAGCTGGACTTACGGCAACTGGCGTAACAGAGGTAAGTGATATCAAACATATAGACCGCGGTTATGAAAATTTCGAAGAAAATCTTTGTATGTTAAATGCTGATATAGTTAGGACGAATAAAAATTATGGCAAACATGAAGAAAAATAACACATCAAATATTATAAAATTGCCTACTGGTTTTACAGGTGCCAGTGGGCAACAGTTATCTCGTGATGAAGTTCGCTCAAGAAAGAAAAAACGCTTGAAAAGACGCAGAGCAATAAGAAAAGCAATTTTTTCATTTGTTTTATTGATAGTTGTGGGTATAATAGGTTTAGTACTTGCTTTAACTGTGTTTTTTAAAGTAGATACAATAAAAGCAAAAGGTACAAAAACATATCCACAAAAAATAATTATAGAAAATTGCGGTGTTGAAACAGGAGACAGTCTTTTACTTTCTTCTGAAGAGCAAATAGCAGAAAATCTTATGAATTCATTACCGTTTGTAGGGGCTGTAACAATAGAAAGAGAGTTACCATCAACACTTATAATCAATATTACAGATACATATGCTGCAGCGGCAATATCAAATAAAGGTAATTTTATTTTAATAAATGAAAATGGTAAAGTTTTAGATTCGGATGCCGCTATTTTAAATGAAGGAATACCTGTTGTAACAGGAGTTGAAACAGAAAGTTTCAAAGAAAGTGAAACAATTAGTTTTAAAACCAAAGAAAATGGGGATATTTTAATAGAGTTGTTAAAAGCTGTTACAAAAGCAGGTATATCTGGTTTAACGGAAATAAATGTTACAGATACATCAAATATTTTTATTATATATAACGACAGAATTAAAATTCTTGTTGGGTCATCTTTAAATCTTGAAACTAAAATTTTAAGAGCTGCAGCAGCAATAGAAAGAGAAAATGAAATAAATCAATATGAAATCGGTGTTCTGGATTTAAGAACAGAACCTAAAGTGTATTTTAAAGCAGGAGATTATGAAACAACAACTGCAGTTCCTGAGGAAACTACTGATAATTTAAACAAAACACAAGAAAAAACTACCGATGAACAGTAAGAATTTGGTTATTTTTCAATAAAATTACAAATATGTAATAAAAATCCAAAAAATCTCTTGCTATTATTACATTTGTGTGGTAACATTATATGGATAATTTATAATTTTTTACAAGGATTTCTGTATTTGGGGCAAATATGTCCGTGATACTTGATATTAGGAGGAAGTTCAAATGGCATTTGAAAATGTTACAACTGAATTCGAAGAAAATACTCAAATAAAAGTTATAGGTGTCGGTGGTGGCGGCGGTAACGCTATTAACCGAATGGTATCTGCAGGTGTTCAGGGTGTTGAGTTTGTTGCTATCAATACTGATAGACAAGCACTCGAATCATCAAAAGCTACTCACAAAATTGCAATAGGTGACAAAGTTACTGGTGGTCGCGGTGCAGGTGCTCGTCCAGAAATGGGTCTTAAAGCAGCTGAAGAAAGTCGAGATATTATTGTAGATACATTAAACGATACAAATATGGTATTTATTACTGCTGGTATGGGCGGTGGTACCGGTACAGGTGCTGCTCCTGCAATTGCACAAATTGCAAAAGAACGCGGTATTCTTACAGTTGGTATTGTTACAAAGCCTTTTGAATTTGAAGGAAGAAGAAGAATGCAACAGGCAGAAGCAGGTATTGCTGAACTTGCACAGCATGTTGATAGTCTTATTGTTATTCCTAATGAAAGACTCAAATTAGTTACTGAACAAAAAATTACATTCCAGAACGCATTCGCAATTGCTGATGATGTTCTCCGTCAGGGTGTCAAGAGTATTTCAGACCTTATTAAAGTTGACGGTCTTATTAACCTCGACTTTGCAGATATCAGTGCAGTTATGAAAGATGCTGGTCATGCTCATATGGGTGTTGGTCGTGCTTCTGGTAAAGAAAAGGCTTCTGCAGCAGCACACGCAGCTATTTCAAGCCCACTTCTTGAAACAACAATTCAGGGTGCAAAAGGTCTTATTATAAGCATCACAGCTTCACCTGATATCACTCTTGAAGAAGTTACAGACGCTTCAACAATTGTTTCAAGTGCAGCAGATGTTGATGCAAACATCATCTTCGGTGTTACATTCAACGAATCTCTTGATGATGAATTAATCGTTACAGTTATTGCTACTGGTTTTGGAACAGATGCTAATGGTTTCCCAAATAAAGCAGGTGCAACAACTACTGCAACAACTGCATCTTCAAGTGTTGAGTCAGATTCTGTATATTCTTCATCAAGTGATGATGACGATATTGGTGATATTCTCGACCTTTTCAGAAACAGATAATTTAACGAAAGAATATGCCGGTTGAGAGAAAATTCTCAATCGGCATTTGTGTTTTTAATATGAAAAAAATTAAACTTAACAAATATGAGAAAAAAACATTTCGCGATATGCTTGTTTTAATCCCGATGTTAATTCTTATTCTTATAATGTCAAGAAGTATTCCTGATGGCACACTCCGTTATCAGTTGCCTGATAGTAACGTTGGTGAAAAGGCAATTGCACTGACTTTTGATGATGGGCCAACAGGGTATACAGAAGATTTGCTTGAGGGATTAAAAGAGTATAATGCAAAAGTATCGTTTTTTGTAATTGGCAGTAAAGCAGAGCAAAATCCCGAAGTTGTAAAAAGAGCTTATGATGAAGGTCATTTAATAGGTAATCATACTTATGACCATATCCGTCTGCCACTTCATACACTCGAAGAATGTGAAAAAAGCATAGGTAAAACATTTAATATTATTGAAAATATAACAGGTGACAGAACAATGTATCTCCGTGCACCTTACGGAGATGTTTCTGCATATCAGTTAAAAAAACTTGATGTTGTGTTTGTAAACTGGACGTTTTCAACTTACGATTGGAAAGACAAAGATGCCGATTATATCTATGAAAGAATTATGAAAAAAGCAAGTGATGGTGACATAATTCTTCTTCACGATACAAACAAAGAAACTGTCGAAGCAGTACTTCGTGCAATTCCTGAATTACAGGAACAAGGCTACGAATTTGTAAGAGTAGATGAATTACTCTCACGAAACGGTGAAAAAATCAAAATGGGTACGCCGTACAGATGGTGTAAATATGAACGCAGTGCGTTTTCGTTTTAGTGCGACTAAAACGAAGCGATATAAATCCTGACGGATTTGCGATATATCCGCGTTTGCAAAGCAAACATATCGTGGATGCTTTTAAGAATGGAATTATAAATAATATAAAAAGGTGAATTATAATATGAAATTACATTATATGGGGAAATATAATGGTGATGCATTACCTAACAAGGAATACAGAGAAGGCTCTGTAGAGTTTAAAGAATTTAAATCATCAAAGATTCAGGGAATTGTTACAAATGCTCTTGGTTTTATACTTATAATACCATTGTTTATTTTTATGTGGTTTTACAGTAATCTTACATTAAGCCAGTTGGCTCCTATTTTGTTTATAAGTAGTGTTATATCTTTTGTACTTTTGTTTCCACACGAATTTTTACACGCGATTTGCTTTAAAAGAGATGTTTATTTATACATATATCCACAGGGAGGCACACTTTTTGTTACAGGGCCTGAAGATATGAGTAAAGCAAGATTTATTTTCTTGTCGCTATTACCTAATATAGTTTTTGGTATTATACCTTTTATAATTTATTTGTTTTTTCCGAATTTATATATTTTAGGGGGAATCGCTGTCGGTTGTGTAATTCAGGGTATTGGTGATTATTTAAATGCGTTTAATGCATTAACCCAAATGCCCAAAGGTTCACGAACCTATTTGTATGGAGAAAAATCATATTGGTACAAACCCCAATAATCGGTTGACATTTGCAAATAATCTGCTATAATAAAATTAAACAAGGAGTTATTCCGTAAGCGGTTAGCTCCCTTGGGATTAAGTTTTAATAAAAAATAATCGCCTTATGTGGAAGTGAGGCGATTATTTTTCTTTTTTTATGGTTATCAAATAGCCTGTTGCAACTATCAAAAGCAATACAGCACCAATTATGTATTCCATAAATATCACTCCTTTCACCTTGAGAAAAGGTTCGGGAGCGTAGAATTAACCGCCTACCGTGTAGAATAACTCCTTGGGAACTTTCGTTCCGTACGCTGTTCTAGCATATATTGACAAAAAATGCAATATTAAAAGTTCTACCATTTCAGTTACTACAAACTGTAAATGATAGAACTTATTTATTTTTATTCTATTATAATCAAGGCGAAGCCTTCCGAAATTCTGCATTTTGCATTTTGCATTCTGCATTCAAACGCGTAGCGTTTCCTTCAATTCCGAATTACGCATTACGCATTCCGAATTATAATTTCTCAACAATTTCTTTAGTGTCTCTCGCAATAGCGAGTTCTTCGTTTGTTGGAACAACGAATGCTCTTACTGGGCAACCAGGTAATGTAAGTTCAACTTCATCGCCATGAGTTGCATCATTAACTTCTTTGTTGAGTTTAATGCCAAGATAAGAAAGGTTTGTTAAAACATCTTCTCTTAAATCTGTGCAGTTTTCACCAATACCACCTGTGAAAGCAATAACATCAACACCATTCATTGCAGCGATGTATGAACCGATAACTTTTCTTATCTGGTACCATTGCATATCTCTTGCAAGTTTTGCTCTCTTGTTGCCTTCTACTGCAGCCTTTTTTACTTCACGGTCGTCAGAGTGAACGCCTGAAATACCAAGTACACCGCTTTTCTTATTCATAATTGTGTCCATGTCTTTTGGGGAAATACCCTCTTTATCCATAATGTATGTAATAGCAGATGGGTCAACTGCACCGCAACGAGTACCCATTACGAAGCCATCAAGTGGAGTAAGCCCCATACTTGTGTCAAGAACTTTGCCATCTTTAATAGCAGTAATTGAACAACCATTACCAAGGTGACAAGTAATAAGTTTAAAGTCTTTTAAATCTTTACCAACGATTTCAGCAGTTCTGTATGCAACAAAACGGTGACTGGTACCGTGAGCACCATAACGACGGACATGGTATTTTTCATAATATTCGTAAGGAAGTCCGAACATATAAGATGTTTCAGGCATTGTACTGTGGAATGCGTTGTCAAATACAGCAACCTGTGGGAGGTTTTCGCCGAAAACTTCTGTACAAGCATTAATACCGATAACGTGTGCAGGGTTGTGGAGAGGTGCGAGTGTACCGAGGTCAGCAATACCTTTAACAACTGAGTCATCAATAAGAATGCTTTCTGTGTAACGGTCACCACCCTGAACAACTCTGTGACCTACAGCATCAATTTCTTTAAGGTCGTCAATAACTTTACATTCGCCACTTGTAAGAGCATCTTTAACAATGTTAAATGCAACTTTGTGGTCTGGAATATCAACAGTCATTTTGAATTCTTTGCCATCTGGTGTTGAACCTTTAGCAGCACTTGTGTTTGTGCCAATTGCTTCACAAATACCTTTTGCAAGCCATTTTTCACTTTCCATATCAAAAAGTTGATATTTAAGTGAAGAACTACCGCAGTTAATTACGAGAATTTTCATTTTTGAACCTCCAAAATACTTTTAATTCTTTAAAAGAATTTTATTTGCTTATTTTTTGTGTAAAATACTTACAGTAAAATATTATAACACTTTTTAAACTTTTTTCAAGTATAGTTTGTATTATTTTAGCAGAAAGGTGGGCGGAAAATGAATTATGGAATTGTGGCAGAATTTAATCCGTTTCACAATGGTCATAAATATCTCGTTGACTCATTAAAAAAGGACGAAAATGATGTAGTTACTGCGGTAATGTCGGGTAACTTCGTGCAACGCGGTGAACCTGCTATAATGGATGTTAATTCGAGAACAGAAATGCCACTTAACTGTGGTGTCGATTTAGTTCTTTCTTTGCCTTTGCCTTACTGTATTTCTACCGCTGAAAAATTCGCCCTTTCAGGCGTTACTGTACTTGATTCTGTAAACTGCCTTGATATGGTGGCTTTTGGTTCTGAAAGCAATGACAAAAAGACACTTTTTGATTGTGCGAAAAAACTCACTTCAATTGATGTAGAATTAAAAACAGGCGAAATTCTCAAAACAGGTGTATCATATCCTGTTGCACGTGAGAGAGCTATCAGTGAACTCTATGGTGAGTCACTGTCAGGCGTCTTATCAAATTCAAATGATATTTTAGGTATTGAATATATAAAAGGTTTAATGTCAATAAAATCGGATTTAGATGTAAAAACCATAAAAAGGACAGGTGCAAGGCACGATTCGGATGAGGGTACTGAAAATATCCGTTCTGCGTCTCTTATACGCACTTTTATAGATGATTTGGATGAAGTTAAAAACTTCATACCGAAAGAATCTTTTGGGATTTTACAAAATGCAATCGAAAGCGGAAAAGTTATAGATTATAAAAAGTACGAAATGTCTTTGTTGTTTAAATTGCGTACATTAACACCCGAAGATTTTAAGAAACTTCCCGATGTTTCTGAAGGACTTGAATACAGAATTTATGACGCAGTAAGAAATTCAAATAGTTATCCTGAACTACTTGAAAAAATTAAGACAAAAAGATATACTTTATCAAGGATAAGGCGAATTCTTCTTTTTGCTTATTTAGATATAACAAAAGAAGTTTTTGAAATACCGGTGCCTTATGTCAGAGTATTGGGTTTCAATGAAAAAGGTGCTTCGCTTTTAAAATTATGTAAAGAAAAATCAAAGTTACCGATTATAACACGCCCGGCAGATTTAAAGAATCTTTCAGAAAATGCAAAAAGAATTTATGAACTTGAATGTAAAGCAAGAGATTTATATTCTTTGTGTCTTAAAAATCCCGATGTGTGTGGTAAAGAAATGACAGAGAAAATTATTATTGTTAAATGAGGTATTTAATTTAATGGATGTACTCGTAATAGGTGGCGGTGCTGCTGGGTTAATGGCGGCAGGTACTGCGGCAAAAAAAGGACTTAAAGTAACACTTCTTGAAAGAAATGATAAATTGGCAAGAAAAGTTGCTATAACAGGTAAAGGTCGTTGTAATGTTACAAACGACTGTCCTCTTTTAAATGATTTGATTGCAAATATTCCCGTAAACGGCAGATTTTTATTTGGTGCGTTTTCACGATTTGATACTGCTGATACAATGGACTTTTTTGAGGATTTAGGTGTACCACTTAAAATTGAGCGTGGAAACAGAGTTTTTCCTGTTTCAGATAAAGCCCTCGATATAGTTGATGCTTTAAATAAATACATAACAATAAACGGTGTTACAAGAAAACAGGGCAGAGCAATTGAACTTATTATAGAGGATGATAAAGTTGCAGGTTGTATTACAGAAGATGGTAAAAAATATTTTGCAGATAATGTAATTGTTGCAACAGGTGGTCTTTCTTACCCGAAAACAGGTTCAACTGGTGATGGTTACGAATTGGCAAAACAAGCAGGTCATAAAATCACAGATTTAAAACCATCATTAGTTCCTCTGGAATGTCATGAAGGTTGGTGCACTGAAGCACAAGGTCTTTCATTAAGAAACGTAAAAATCACTGTTGAAGATACAGTGAAACACCGAGATATTTACGAAGATATGGGTGAAATGATTTTTACTCATTACGGTATTTCTGGTCCTATGGTGCTTTCTGCTTCATCCCATATGAGAAATATGGAAAAGGGCAGATATAAAATTCACATAGACTTTAAACCTGCTATAACTTATGAGCAACTTGACAAACGAATTCAAAGAGATTTACTCGAATGTTCCAATAAAAATTTATATAATACATTATCGTTACTTTTACCACGAAAAATGATTCCGATTACTGTAAAACTTACAAAACTTAACGGTAATTTAAAATCAAATCAGGTAACTAAAGAAATGCGTAGTGAGTTAGTGGATTTCTTAAAAGATATAACACTCACAGTAACAGATTTCAGACCAATTGATGAAGCGGTTATTACATCTGGCGGTGTTGATATTTCCCAGATAAACCCTAAAACAATGGAAAGTAAATTGCTTAAAGGTCTTTACTTTGTGGGTGAAGTTTTAGATGTCGATGCCTATACAGGTGGTTTCAATTTACAAATTGCATTTTCAACAGGTCACCTTGCAGGTGACTCAATAGAAAAAATATAAAAAGAGGATGTAAAAAAATAATTGTTGCCTCTACTAAAAAGATTAATTTCTATAAGAAATTAGGTTATAGCGCATACAATTATTATTTACAATTTGAGTTGGAATTATAGTTATGAAGTATCAAGCAATTGTCTTGGCAGCAGGAAATTCATCAAGATCAAAGTTAGATTATAATAAAGTTTTATATAAAATAAACGAAAAACCAATAATATATTTAGCTACAAAACAATTTCTTTTAGATGATGATTGTAGCAAAATAGTTTTGGTTTGAAAAGACGATGAAATATCAATATTTAAAAAGGTTTTTGAAAACGAAAACAAAGTTGAATATGCTACCGGTGGAAACACTAGACAAGATTCTGTAAAAAATGCATTATCCTATATAGACGAAAAATATGTTTTAGTTCACGATGGAGCAAGGCCTAATTTTTCAAAAATGTTACTTGAAAGATTAAAGGAAAAC
>CALAEU010000017.1 GCA_937891215.1 uncultured Clostridia bacterium | reverse complement strand
ATTGACTATCTCGCGTACATTGGTATTTCAAGAGTAGGCGCTCAACGAGGTTGTAAAGTTATTACATATTCACCAGATGGCAGTTTCACAAGTCAGAATGAAAACTATTATCAGGACAAGTATGTTTCTCAGTTCCAGAAAGAAACAGTTAATATGGAAGAAATGACACAACTTGCTGAAATTCCTAAAGAATAGTTGTAAGTATGCAAGTGGCAAGGAAATAGGAAACAGAAATTAGAAACTAGGGCTTCGCGTTTAATTCGGAATGCGTAATTCGGAATTATAATTAAATACGAATAAAAACAACTACATTCTCTTATTTAAGGTTAAACCCCAAATGAAAGAATGTAGTCTTTTTATTTTTGAATTTCTTTCCAGTTATCAATTTTAAGGTAAGGCAAAGTTTTTTCGTTATAAGGTGCAATAACTTTTATGTTTTCTTTATCAATAAGTTTACAAAGCCCACCTAAACCGCTAATTTTACTGTAAGATTCAAAAGGCGTATTTGAAATAACTATAAAATTTTTTGAAATGAATTTATCAACTCTTAACTTAAGAGTTTCGTAATAAACCGTTTTATTTAAATCTACTGAAGTACTTTTCTTTTTTGATGAAATCATAGCTATTTCATTTTCCGAAAAAGTGATTTTTTTGGAAAGTTTATTAACTACAGGTAAAAGTAAAAATAAACATACTAAAATTGGTATTAAAGTAATAAGCATAGCAGTTATTAAATCTATAAAGTTGTTGGTATCTTTAACAAAAAATAAACCGAACAGAATATAACAAAGAATTAAAAAAACAATTGTAATTCTACCACCAATTTTCCAATTGTTCGCTAAATTTATAGTCATTTAAAACACCTTTCATTATAATCAAACGCGAAGCGTTTCCACAATTTTCAATTACAATTCTGAAGCTTGCTTCAGGATTTCAATTGACGGTCCCGGTATTCTTCCTAAATGGTCAGGGCCGACATTCACAAGGTAGTTAATTCCGAGTGAGTTTAAGTGTTTTCTGTTTTTTGCAAGTTTTTCTGGTGAAATCCAGTTGTGGTCACGGTAAGAAAATCCCCACGAATTATTTAATGTACAAGCAGATTCATAAAGACCATATTTACTTGGTTTAAAACCGTCAATGCTCTGGTAATTTATACTTTTTTCATCTACCTGTGAAAGTTTTTGCCATTCTTCTTTTGTTTCTGGAATTTCGTTATCACCTAAAGAAACATAGTCATAAAGTCCGTTACCGAGCCTTGAATTTATAAGACAGTCGGGTTGTAATTCTTTAACTGTATCATAAATAATTTTGCTTTGTTTCTCGGTTAATGTCATTGGCACATCAAACCACGCGGTGAAAATGTCACCATAATTTGTCATAATCTCTTTGATTTGTGGTAATATTTTATTCTCGAAACAGATATTAAAATCTTTTTCTTCAGGATTTGGGAAATCCCAACTGTTGTCCCACGAAACACCCGAGCAACCTAAATGATTTGAAAGATATCCGCCACCGTGTTTTTCGTGCCAGTCAAGGTCTTGTGAATAATAAAAACCTAATTTTATGTTGTGCTTGTTACACGCGTTTGCTAAATCGTAAATGATATCTCGTTTATATGGTGTAGCATCAACAACATTATATTTATCAACTTTTGAGTGAAAAAGCGCAAAACCATCGTGATGCTTTGTGGTTACTACAAAATATTTCATCCCACAGTCTTTTGCAAGTTTAATAATTCCATCGGCATTAAAATAAATCGGGTTGAACACACTTGCAAGTTGCTCATATTCTTTAATGGGAATAGCAAAGTGTGAGCCAATCCATTCGGCATAATTATCACCAAAATTTCCCTTGTATTCGCCACCTAAAATGGAGTAAAGTCCGAAATGCATCATCATTCCGTAACCCGCATGTTTAAAAAAATCTATATTATTCATTTTATATCGCGTTCACTTTCAATTTCTATTATTTCGCAACCATTTTCTATAAATAATGGTAAAACTGTTTTCTCAAATTCTTCTGATGTGTTGTCAGGGTATAGAGCCAAATCAAATTTTTCACCATTTTTTGAAACTAAAATATAGTGAGGATGGTCTAACTCCTGCATACCAAAATGATAATATTTTTGAGCTTTATAAACAGTTTGAAAATGTTCGTATCTTATTGCATCCTGTCTTAAAGAAATATATTTATTTTCAGGGAAATAAACTTTGTTTTCAGTGAAAACAACAGCATTATTTACAGAAGACATAAGTAAAACAATTACTATTGTTTCTGTAAAAATAGTTATGTATTTTACGACACTTGGTTTTTTCACAGGGGGAACATCTTTAGCTTTTTTCTTTTTGAAAAGATTTTTTGAATTAAGTGGAAAATTGAAGAGAACTGCTTCTGCAATAGAAAAACCTGCAATAAGTAAAGATGCAAATGAAATTAAATCAACATTAAGATAATAAAGTGCATCATTATATTTTATGTAGCACAACAGGAAATAAATTAACCCAAGCACAACACAGAAAACAGGTGTCAATAAAAATGCTTTTGTAAAGAACTTGAAAAATCCACCTACACCGAGAGAATAAGTCGATTTTTTAGCAACTTTCGAGTAGTTTTTATATTTTTCATTTCTGTAAGGTGAGGCATCATAATCTTTTAGTTCACCATTTTTTAAAGCATTCAGAAGATTTTCTTCGTAAAGAGTTCTGTTCTTTTGTTTTTCTAATTTTTTAATTGCTTTTTCGTGATTGCCCTTGAAAAATTCTGCTACGCCACCTAAAACAGTGTGGTTTATAATGCCCTCAACATAATTTCTTATGAGCATTTCTCTTATTTTTATACTTGCGTCAAGGATTTCTATTTCTTTTTGGAAAATATCATCACCGACAAACTTGTTTATAGTTTCTTTTTCGTATGCAATAAGTTTGTTTTTCTTAACACCACTACTTGTAATATCCTGCATAAGTGGTATGAAAGTTTTAAGAAAATCATTTATTTCTCCGAAACTTTCTACCATAATTTCTGTGGTGTAAATGAATGGGTAAGTGTAACTTTTATAATTCTTTAATTCTGAAAACGCAAGAATATCATAAACTGAAAAAGGTAAAAAAGGAACGGACTCAAAGCCTACGCTGAGCCAGATTGTATTTGGTGCGTAAGCTAAGGGTCCGTTTTCTATAAAATATAAATCAATAAAAAAGTCACTGAATGAAAGTCGGGCAATAACTCCGTTTTTGTTTTTACCACCGATTCCCGATGCTAAATCACTGAATGCAAGTGTAGGTTTAAAACCGCAAAGTTTAGCACTTGCCCGACAGTTTGTTTTGAAAATTTCTGCTAAAGTCATCTTATAGCTAACTCGATTTCTTTGTTGATTTCTGCTCGTTTATTTAAAAGCCACTCAATGTCATGTGGGTAGTTTTTAAATGTGAGTTCTGTATCAAGATTTTTTGTAAGGATTTTTAAAACGTGCTCTCTTGAAGTAAGTCTTTCTAAATATTTCATAGCACGATAGTCGCAAAGGCCTTCATAAAATACTTCGTGACGAGTAGAGTTGAGGGGTTGCATATATGGTCCGGGGTAAACAACAAATGAGTCACCAGATGGGAAAGCGCCACCTGCATCTGTAACTTCAAATGGGTTTATGTGTTTCTTTGAGTATTGTGTATACCAGAAGTTATGACCCCATTGTAAAAAGCCTTTTGCTTCATATTTATAAAGGAGCATACCTAAAATTCTGTTTCGTGTTGGTGGCATTGCAAACATTCTGTTAGGTAAAAAGTCGTGAGTTTCACAGCAACAATAATAAGTCCAGAAATCTTTTACCTCTGCTTTGAAAGTATCTGCAACATCTTCGCCACAAATAGGAGTTTTTACAAGACCTTGTCTGTAAATTTCAATTTCAGAAAGTGCATCAATAATATGAAAATCAGGAAAGAGCTGATTTACAATATATGATGCGTTTTTGTAGTCTTCTATTTGTTCATCGTTTGGTTCGTCAGAAACGTGTAAATAGCAATTTTGCTTAATGTCAAGACGTTCAACTTCTTTAGTGAATGCTTTTGCAAATACTGCGAGGAATTGTACATAATCTTTGCCATTTGCAACAGTATCCCAACCAAAAATCTGACGCTCTATACCCTTTACATTTGCCATGATTTTTGGTGCATGTTTTGCACCCCATTGTGTAAAGAGGTGTGAAATCTCAAAATATTTAATACCACATTCGGTACATATTCTTACATATTTATCAAAATGACGGAAACTGAAACGGTAGCCGACATCTATTTTATCGACTTCTACTAACTGGAAAGTTGGTCTTTCGCCACCGACTTCTGTGTCAAGTGGTGGAGTGAAAACAGGTGTATAAATCATATTTACACCATGTGCAACTGCATTTTTTACATAGTTTCTTAAAAGTGTCCAATATTCTTCACTGAAAGGTTCTACTTTGTAATGTGTGCAAAGGCAGTCGTTATGAAACCAGTTTGTGTAAATTAAATCCTGCATTGGCAACTGTCTTGGTATTGTTCTTAAATTAAAAATGTGTTTGTTGTTTTCGTCATACAAACCTTTTTTGAGAAATACAGTAATACCATTTGTACCTGCGATATAGTCCATTTCAGGTGTATATTTGAACCAGAGACAATTCCATTCACCTTTAACTAATTCAACAGAATAATCCTCATTTATTGGTTGCAATAAATCGGGGTATTCAGTTCTTTTTGTGTCGTAGTGAAAATCGTCGTGGTCTTCGGGTGCTGCATAAGTTGAAGGTACATTAAGAACCTTGTAGACTTTTATACCGTCACGAAGATTTGATGCAACTTCAACTGTAATGTTGCAGTCTTCGTCAGTCTGCGGAAAAATCGCTATCTGAAAGTTAAACACTTCACCACGAAGAACCGAAAATTCTGTAAATTCATCAAAGTTCGGTTCAACATCTTTAAATACTTTTGTAAGAGAAGAAAGTAAAATAGATTTCATAGTTCACACCTCGGTTTTCTGGTTTTGGGTATTGTTTTAGTCTTCTACTTTATCAATACCTTTTTTGCGAAGTACTACAAGTGGAATAAAAACAAACACTGCAACTATACCTGCAGCAAGGAACATTTCAGCACATGGTTCTGCCTGAGTAAGACCTGTGCTCTGGTCAACATAAGAACCTGCACCTGCTACCTGACAAACCCATTTACCTATTTGTGGACCTACAAGCATAGGAATAAGCACGAAGAAAATCATTCTTATACCCTGGAAAAGACCTGTTTTGTCTTCAGGTGTATAGTCGCGGACAGTTGAGTTAAGGAGAATACCTAAAAGTCCATAACCTGCAAGAAGTGGAATTGCTGCAATTCCGAAAGGACCAATTGTTTTTGCAAATGAAGCCGCTACTAAACCTACAACGAAAAGTCCTGCAGCAATAAATACAAGATTTTTCTTGCCGACTTTATCTGCGAATTTACCTATGCCTATAACACCAAGCACAACAGCTATAAGAACAAAAGGTGCTGCAATCAAAACAGGTGTTGTAATATAACCGAAAAGCGCTTCAATTTTAAATCCTAAACCATGGTCGAGGTAAATAAGAAGGAATGGGAAGAATATCTGTACGGCAATTGAGTAAATACCAACTGCTGAAAGAGCAATATAAAGTTTACTGTTTTCTTTTACAACTGAAGGCTTGAAGCCGTAAACGAGTGTTTCAACAAAGCCTGCAGTTGTTTTGACGTTTGTTCTGGATTCTTTT
>CALAEU010000016.1 GCA_937891215.1 uncultured Clostridia bacterium | reverse complement strand
GAAATCGCTTTAATGGACGGCAAAAATGTAATTGCAACAGAAACAGTTGACGCAGAAAAGGTAACAGAAGTTACTTTTAAAAATCTTACTGTTGATGAGTGGAGTGCAGAAATTCCAAGACTTTATGAACTTTACATAACTCTTGTTGATGGTAAAAAAGAAGTTATGACAATCCGTTCATACACAGGTTTTAAAGATATTAAAATAAAAAATGCAGTATTCTATTTTAATGGTAAAAAAGTTAAGTTAAAGGGAGTAAACCATCACGATACACACGAAACAAAAGGTTACTGTATGAATTATGACGATTTACTCAAGGATATTCTTCTTATGAAAGAATACAATGTAAACTGCGTCCGCACCTCACACTACCCACCAGACCCACATTTCCTTGAACTTTGCGACCATTATGGTCTTTATGTTGTTGACGAAGCGGATATTGAAACTCATGGTCTTTATCATTTGGGTTGTGAGGGTACTGCTATCAGTAACGATACAAAATGGGCAAAGCATTATATGGACAGAGTAAGAAGAATGTATTATCGTGACAGAAACCACGCAGCTATTACTATGTGGTCATTAGGTAATGAAGCAGAAGGTTACAAATGTCAGGATAAATGCTATAAGATGTTAAAAGAAATCGGTACCGCAATTCCTGTTCATTATGAAAGCGTTTGCAGAACAAAGCGTCAGCACTATGATGTATATTCTGAAATGTACACTCATCCTGATGATTTAATAAAAGTAAGAGAAGGTAAACGCGGTAAATCATATACTGAAGTACCATTCTATTTATGTGAGTATGCTCACGCAATGGGTGTAGGCCCTGGTTCATTAGAAGAATATTTTGACATCTTTATGTCACACGATATCTTTATGGGTGGTTGTATCTGGGAATGGGCAGACCATTCTGTAAAACACGACAAGAAAAAAGATGGCTTTAAATATGAGTACACTTATGGTGGCGACCATGGTGAAAAATTACACGATGGTAACTTCTGTGTAGATGGTCTTTTCTACCCGGACAGAACACCACACACAGGTGCACTTCAGATGAAAAATGTTTATCGTCCATTAAGAGTTAAACAGTTTAAAAATAATAAACTTACAATTACTAACACAAATCGTTTCAAAACTTCAAGTGGAATTGAAGTTTACTGGGAACTTCAGGAAAATGGAATTGTATCTTCTTGTGGTTCATTCTTAACAGACATTGAAGCACAAAAAGACGCTACATATACACTCGATTTACCAAAAGTAAATAAAGATAAAAATGTTTATCTTAATGTTACATATCTTGATGGCGATTTTGAGATTGCAAAAGAGCAAATTGAGCTTAACAAAGCAGATTTCGATTTACCAAAGCTTACAAGTGGTAAAATGTCAATTGCTTCAAATGATGATATTTTAACTGTTAAATTTGAGAATGGTAGTATTGAATTTTCTGAAACAACAGGCGAAATGTTAAGCTATAAGAGAAATGGTATAAGTATTTTAAATAAAGCACCTGTTTCACACAAAGGCTTCTTACTTAATATTTCAAGAGCATATCTTGATAACGATGCAGACAAAATGCTCGCTATGTGGAAAAAGGAAAAAATAGCAGAACCTAAGATTGAAATAAATGATATAAGTGCAGAAATTAAATCGGGTATTGCAACTGTTTCTGAATTTATAACAATCTATGGTGAAAAAGAACCATTATTTGATGCTCATATTCTCTACATTATAGGCGGTAACGGTGTTGTTGATATAGAGGTTGCTATAAAGAGAACAGTAGAAGGCGAAACTTTAATAACAGCAGTTCCAAGAATTGGTTTTACAGTTGAATTAGATAAAAAATTCAATAAATTCGAGTATTTCGGACGCGGTGACAGAGAATGTCTTTGCGACTTCAAAGCACAATCTTTCGTAGGTCTTTATGAAAGTACAGTAGCAGAAAGTCACGAGCCATATATCCGTCCACAAGATAACTCAAACCATTGTGACACAAAATATGTAAAGCTTATTAGTGATAAAGGTGAAGAAGTGCTTATTTACTCAGATAAAGACTTTACATTCAATATTCACAACTACACACAGGAAACATTAAGTAAAGCAAAGCACAGAGAAGATATAGTTGACGAAAAGACAACATTTGTGACTCTCGATGGCTTCACAAGAGGTGCGGGCTCAAATTCTTGCGGTCCTGAAACTCTCCCACAATACACAATTGATTTATCTAAAGAACTTACATTTAACTTTGTTATTGTACCAGGCAAAAAAGAGGGCTAAGCTATGGCGATGTTAGAATATATAAAACACTCTTCTAAATGTGATAATTACAAAAAAATTCTCACATTGAGAGAAAAAAGCGAAAAAGACGAAAAAGCTTTTCATATAAGCTGTGTTATTGGTGACGATATCATAGCTTGCGGTAGCCTTGTAGAAACTAAAAAAGGTGTTTTTGAGATTTACGGTTTATTTGTAAAAGACCATTACAGATTTAACGGATTAGGCACAGAAATACTTAAATACTTTAAGCAAAAGGCAAAAGAATCAAAAGCAACCGAAATTTTTGCTGAAATACCACTTGATGCTATAAGATTTTTTGAAAAAAATCAAATGGCAGTAGATGGTGTGTCATATAAAAAAGGTAATGAAAGAGTTATAAAATGCTCATATCAATTCATTTTTGATGATGCTCAGTGGGTAACATTTGGTGGCGAAAGAGATGCAGTGATTGTTCGCAAAGATTTTGAACTTGACGAAGCTAAAAAAACAATTCTTTATGCATCAGGTCTTGGTTTTTGTGATATTTATATTAACGGCAAAAAAGTGTCAGACAGACTTTTAGCACCTGCATGGACTAACTATGTTTCAGTAGATTCTAAAACTATGTCTTATCCATTGTTTGATAAAATGACACAGAGAATTCTCTATGAAAAGTTAGATGTAACATCATTTTTAAAAGAGGGTAAAAACACTATTGTTTTTCATGTTGGTGGTGGCTGGTTCTGTCAATATGAAAGTATTGGTGAACTTGCACCTGTTTATGGTAATCCTATGCTTTGTTTTAAAATGATGCAAGGCGAAAAAATTGTGGCAAAAAGTGATGATGCACTTAAATACACAAAATCTTATGTAAGAAAAACAAATATTTACTATGGCGAAGAACATGATGCAAGAATTGGTAATTATGATTTTTCTGATACTGATTACAGCATAGAAAACTGGAAAAGGGCAGAAGAAACAGAAAGACCACTTTCAGTTTTACAAGTGCAGGACTGTATTCCTGACAAGGTTATAAGAACAATTAAGCCAAAATGTATTTATGAACGCGGTGATATTCGTGTTTATGATAATGGTGAAAATGTTTCAGGTTATCCTGTAATTCGCTTTTTTGATGATACTTCTCATAGCGGTGTTTGTGATATCCGCTATGCTGAGAATATCAATGACGATTTTTCTCTCAATTTTAATTCTGCTGGTTGGGAATCAAGAGTACAGAAAGACAGATTTATCCGTGACAGAGTAAAAACAGAATTCTATCCGATTTTCACTTGGCATGCTGCAAGATATTTTGAAGTTATCGGCGATGCTGAAGTAATTGAATACAGAGTTACTCATACTGACTTAAAACAAATTGTGAATTTCAAATCAAGTAACGAAACTTTACAATGGATTTTTGATGCGTTTATAAGAACACAACTCAGTAATACACATGGTTGTATTCCGTCTGACTGTCCACACCGAGAAAGGCTTGGTTACACAGGTGACGGTCAGTTAGCGGCCGAGGCAGTTATGACTTGTTTTGATGCAGAAAAAATGTACAGAAAATGGATGCAGGATGTAGCCGACTGTCAGGATATTTATACTGGTCACGTTCAGCATACAGCACCATTCCGCGGTGGCGGTGGCGGCCCTGCAGGTTGGGGCGGAGCAATGATAATTGTACCTTGGCAGTACTATCTTCACTACGGTGAAAAGCACCGCAAGTACCGCGAAAACTATCAGAATCCCAAGCAGTGAATTTTAAAGCGCAAACATTGCCTTATCACCGAAGCTTTCGAGGTTAAACTCGGAAGCAAGCGCGGTAAGATTTGTTATCGATCTGAACATAAGCACCTCCGGATCAG
>CALAEU010000015.1 GCA_937891215.1 uncultured Clostridia bacterium | reverse complement strand
TTTTCTCTTAAAGACTTTTTGTTTTCCACACTCGCTTTATTATTGTTTATGTCTTGATCTATTCTTTCAATTAATTCGTCAATCGAAGTGCTACTTTCATCAAATGAACTAACAGATATTTTTAAGTTTGTAATATCAAAGTTTAAATCATCTATGTATTTTTGATTATCCTTATTATTATCTGTAAATACTTTTATTTCTGATGAAATTTCTTCTACTTCTTTTTCTAATTCTTCTATTTCTTTTTCTAAACTTGCTTTTGCTTCTAAACTTTCTTTTTTAGCTTCTTCAATTTCAGATTGTTCTTTTCTTAAAGAAGCAAGTTTATTTTCTAATCTTGTAATGTTTTCTTCTACCGATAGAACCTTTTGTTTTTCAGTAGCATATACAATTTCTGTATCTTGCATTATATGTTCTAATCCCATTACTTCTTCTATTACGTCTTCTTGAGACTTCTCATAATTTTCTTTTTCATTTTCTAAATCTTGTATTTTTTTATTTAGTTTTTCTATGTCTTTTTCTAACTCTTTTATTTGAGTAGTTCTTCCAATAATGTTATTAGTTTTAGCTGCTACTGAACCACCTGTTATTGCACCACTAGGATTTATTACATCTCCTTTTAGTGTTACTATTCTAAAAGAATAATTGTTTTGTCTTGCAAGGACTATTGCTGTTTCCATATTATCTACAATTACAGTTCTTCCAAGTAAATTTAAAATTATTTCTTCGTATTTTTTTAATATTTGATTTTCTTCATCTTGATATAGTTCATTTTTATTTTTTGTATTTTTTTGCAACCCTTTTAATGTGCGAAAAAATATCAGAGATAAGAATTTCAGTGCTTGTTTTAACTTCAATAATCAATTCATCAAATATATTTTCTGTTAAAACAACATAATCATCACTTGGAGTACCATCTGTAGTGTAAATTTCAACAGATTTAATTGCATAACCATCTTTACCACTATTTACAATGTTATCGCACAAATAGAAGTTTTTAATAATATCTTTTTCTAAAAACTCTAAAAAATCCTGATTATCAACCTTTTTCATTTTATTTTCCTTTTGTTTTATAATTGCCGACCGCAGGTCCCGAAATTCTGCATTTTGCATTCTTATAATCGCGTCGCAGACCCTTCAATTCCGAATTACGCATTACGAATTACGAATTATTTCATCGACAGCGCCCAGTGTGTTTCGGGAATAAAATCTTCTTAATTCTCGGCACAAGAAAATCTATCCACGCGTGGAAATATGCACCTTTTAAGATATTCTTTAATGTTTCACCCATAATTTTGGCTCTTTTTTCAAGTCCTGGGTAAATGTCAGGTTGCATTTCAATTTTATCACCATCGAACTTAAAAGTTAGAATTCTTTTTGCAACCGCAGAAAGAACTCTTATAGTAATGGTTAAGGTGTTTTCGTTGACCCAATGAGCATCTGAAATGACATCGTAGGTTAAATAACGCAATTTGATTTCACCTTTTAAAGCAGTTCCATTCATACCGACAGGGATGGTGTTTTTAAAGCCACCATCTTCGGACCAGGTAAGGTGAAAACCGTAGCTATTGAAGTCAAAAGATATATCGGTCATATTTCCGCCATGTTCGTCTAAAAAATAAACAACAGGCATAGGTAATGCGCTCACAGGAAGGTGAGCAGCCTTGTTTACAAAAATCGGTTTTCTTAAAGAATAAACCTTTCCCTGAATATCTTTTTCTAAAGAACTTCTTTCGGTAACAATCGGAGGGTCTTCCGGAGTTAACTCGCATTTGACAGAATTTTCTGTGTCAGTTTCTTCAATGAAGGCATCTTTAATATATTTCCAAATAATATCAAGTGTCTGTTGAAGATTCGAGTTTGTACTTGTTGTAATTACACAAGCATCATAATCAGGTATTGCAATTGCATATTGTGAGTAAAGCCCTTCACAACGATAAGTGTTTTCCATTCCTGCACAACGCCAGAAACCATAACCATAACCCGCTTTGCTATCAGCTTTTGATTGTGAGCCTGAATTGTCATTCTGAAAACTTGTAGCTTCTATGGTCCACCATTCAGGAATAACTTGTTTTCCGTTATATTTACCGCCATTCATATAGCAGAGAATAAGTTTTGCAATATCTTCTGTTTTTAAGAAAAGTCCCCAACCACCTGCTTCAATTCCTTGGGGCGATTTTTCCCATACAGGCACATCAATACCAAGTGGCTCGAAAAGGCGGGGAGTAAGGTACTCTGTAACAGACATTTTTGTAACTCTCGTAATAGCCGCCGCTGCAACGTGGAAATTATCATTTATATAGCGCCAGTCTGTACCAGGCTCAAATGCCCATTTGGAATTTAAAAAGAGTCTTATCCAGTCAGGGTCACTTCTTCCCTTTACGCCTGCAGCTTTACCACTGGTCATAGAAACAAGGTGGTCAATTGTAAGTTTTTCTAAATATTTATCTTGTCTTTTGGGTCTGTAATCAGGGAATATATCAAGAAATTTAGTTTCTTTTGTTAAAAGTCCCCCATCTAAAGCGAAACCGTAAGCAGTAGCAAGGAAACTTTTACTGACAGAGTAAACCATGTGTGGGTCACTTGCTTTAAGCGGTGCCTGATATGTTTCAACTGCAACTTTGTTATGTCTGAGAATCATAAGACTGTGAAGTTCACATTCTTCTCTTTCCATCTCTTCGAGCATTTCACTTATAACTTTTGAAGAAATCCCTGCACTTTCGGGATTTCTTGCTCTTTCTAATTTTCTTTCTAAAACTGTTTCCAAATATTTCAACACCTTTTTAAAATGGGCACCGAGTTTACTCGATGCCCCTCATTATTATTCAAAATCTTTGTAGTCTTTTATATGTTTTGCTTCAGCATCATCATAAATACTGATACTTCTGAGTCTTACATTTGTAAAGCCATATTGCTTTTCCATTCTGTCAGCAGTTTCTTTCCATTTAGCAGAAACATCAACGATTTTGTTGAATAAATCTTCAACTGGTTCTGGACAACTAAGGTCAGTAGATTTAGCACCTGAAACTTCAACCATTCTCTTGAGAGCACCAGGCTGGTCCATAACAGGACAAGGACGAAGCATATTTGAACTGAATGGTTGACGCTCTCTGTAAGCCATAAAGATAGGGCTTTGAAGTGCATCGATAAGAGTAGCTTCTTTAATGTTTACATTTGAGTAGTGAGCGAAAACGCAAGGCTCACAGTCGCCATTTGCACTGATGTGGAAATATTGCTTACCGCCAGCGACACAACCACCAACATATTCACCATCGTTGAAGAAGTCAATAGTAAAGAGTGGTTTCTGAGCACCTTTCTGGAAACGCCATTTTCTGATTTGGTTGTACATAAGTTCACGTTGCTCTGCAGTAGCCATAAGTTCGTTTGTAGCATCAGCACCAACTGGAACGAAAGTAAAATACCAAGCGAAAAGAACACCTAAATCAATAAGGAAATCGGCATATTCATCAGATGCAATAACATCTGCGTTCATCTTTGTGTAGCAAAGAGATGCACCAAATGGAATACCACGAGCTTTGAGTTTTTCCATAGCAGAAATAACTTTTTTATATGTACCCTTACCACGACGAGCGTCAGTTGTTTCTTCATTACCCTCAATTGAAATTGTAAGTAATAAGTTACCAACGCGTTTTACATCATCAGCAAATGCATCGTCAACCAAAGTACCGTTTGTGAAAGAAATGAAAAGACATTCAGGGTTTTCTTCACAGATTCTTATAAGGTCTTTCTTTCTCATAAGTGGTTCGCCACCTGTATAGAGATAAGTGAAAGTACCGATTTCTTTACCTTGTTTGATAATGCTAGTAATATCATCGTATGTAAGCTGACTTGCTTTTGAATAGTCTGCAGCCCAACAACCTGTACATTTTAAGTTACAAGCAGTAGTAGGGTCTAAAAGAATAGCCCAAGGAATATTACAGTTGTATTTTTTTTGTGCTTCTATTCTTAATTCATAACTTTTAACAAATGCACTTGTAAAAGGTGGGACAAGTTTTTCAATAATATCAATATCGGTATACTCAATTATATATCTTAAGAAGTCAGCCCAAGCATTATCAGGTCTTAATAAACCTTCCTTGAGTCCCATAAGAACTTTAGTGTAAGTTTCATTATTAGAAGTAAGTTTTAGTCCCTTATCAATCAATTTGATTGAGTTGTTGTTAACATCTTCTTTAAGATATTTAACACCCTTTTTAATAGCCATTTTAATAGCAGTCTCTTTAATACCCATTTTTTTCATCCTTATCAATATACTTTTATATTTTCCGATTGCTCGGTGTATTAACTAATCAATAATAGCAATTTTATAATGGCAATTCCCAGATTTCAGTCTGTTCACCATCAAATACAGCATAACCGCTTAAAGAACCTTTTGCACCTTCACCGTAAACATGAAGCGGAATTGTGTATCTTGCGTAAGTAACATAACCCTGAGGGTTAACTTTTATCAAAATGCTTGAACCCAAATACTGAATCTCACCACTTGTAATGGTCATACCCATAAGGTCAATAGAAGCAACATTAAGGTAACCGACACCCTTTGAGTTGTGATGTGGAATTTTTACCTGGTCAACATTTTCCTGTACAAGTGTAACTGTATAAACAGTGAGATTTCCTTCCTCGTATGCGTTTGCAGATTTTACACCATCTGCAGAAAGTGAAAACTGAGAATTTTTAGGAAGAAGAATTTGTGTTGTTTCACCTTCATTTGTAACTGCGGTACCGTTTGAAAAATTAAGCGTCTGGTCAGTAGGTTTAACAACTGCACCTACAAGAGCGTTTGCAACTTTCTGGCCAATTGCACCACCGGTACACTCAGTAATGTTTGCAATAAAACTTTCAGAGTGATGTACCGCTAAATTACCTTTATATGATTTAGTCTGGTTGATTGCGACAGTCATTTTAGAAAGTATTTCAGCTTTTCCTAAATTAGAAACTGAAGAAGCACCATTACCACCAGGAGTCTGTTGTTGTGTGACAGGTGTATTCTGCCAACCACCATCACCCACGGTTTGCGGTAAAGTTGTATCAAGTGGGGAGATAACTGCAACATTTGTTGAAAGCTCTGTCTGGCCTGGTAAGGTTTCGTAATTGTAAGATGTATTAGTGTTGTCTGTTTTTTTATCATCTGCAGTTGTTTTTATGTAAGCTACTGCAACAACAGTTACACTTAAAAGTATAGCAAAAATAGAAACTGCCTGAACATATAAATCTTTTTGAGCAAGTTTCAGCAATTTTTTTAACATTCTGTACCTCCTGATATAAAATCAGTGAAAAGTTCTCGAAAAACACTCGAAACATTCACGAAAAAGTGCTATTTGTTATGATATTGTTAATATTTTCGAGAAAATTGAACTTAAAATGCAAATATACAACTATGTTACTACATTTTACAAAAAAATGCAAGTAAATTCAGTAATAAATTTTTGTTGCGGTAAACTGTAATATATGGTAAAATAAATATGAATAGTGTTAAATTCGAGAGATTAAACAAAGGGGTGTTCGTTTTGGTAAATATTTTAGTTGTTGAAGATGATGTTAAGCTCAATCAGATTGTGTGTGCCCATCTTACAAAAAATGGTTATTCTGCAACAGGATGCTTTACAGCAGATGAAGCATATAATGTTATGTACAACAGTCTTTATGATATGATAATTTCAGACATTATGATGCCCAAAACAGATGGTTTTGCATTCCTTGAGAATGTCAGAAAAATAAACAAGAATATCCCGATAATTTTTATGACAGCAAAAGATGATTATGCATCTAAAGAAAGAGGTTTTAATTTAGGCGTTGATGATTATATGGTTAAGCCTATTGATTTGGATGAGTTGCTTTTAAGAGTAGGTGCTATTTTACGCAGAGCAAATATTGTTTCTGACAGAAAAATAACTATAGGCAAACTTGTGCTTGACGCAGATGAAATGACTGCAACTGTAAATGGTGAGAATGTATCTGTAACAGTAAGGGAATTCAATATTCTTTATAAACTTCTGTCATATCCTAAAAAGACATTTTCGCGTTCACAACTTCTTGACGAATTCTGGGGCGTTGACAGTAGTACAAGTCTTCGTTCAGTCGATGTTTATATTACTAAATTAAGAGAGAAATTTGCTTGTTGTGAAGATTTTAAAATTGTTACAATTCATGGTCTTGGTTACAAGGCGGTATTAAAATGAAATATAACAAAAAATCTAAACAAAGGAATATTCAGAGGTCTCAGCCTGAAGAAGTTTCTTTCTTTTCGCTCAAAGGATATATAATTGCGGTTACTATAGCGCTATTATTAGCTCTTATTCCTCCGCTTATGTTTGAGTTCAACTTTTCAGTTCTTTTTACCAAATATGGTTTGTGGTATATTGCGTACTATCTTATAATGGCGGCGATTGTTTACAGATTTATTCTTTATTTTGTAAAAATTAATTACAGTAAACACCTTCAGAAAATAAGTGAAGCAACAAGAAAAGTTGCAAAAGGTGACTTCTCAGTCGAAATAGACCTAGACGAAACTCTCAAGGATAATTCATATATAAATATAATGTTCCGTGATTTTAACACAATGGTTGCGGAATTAAATAGTATCGAATCGTTAAAGGATGATTTTATTTCAAATGTTTCCCACGAAATAAAAACACCACTTTCTGTTATAAATAATTACACAACTGCGTTAAAGGATAAAGAATTACCTGAAAAATTACGAGAAGAATATATTGAAACCGTTATTGAAAGTACAGAAAAACTTTCAGATTTAGTTGCAAATATTTTAAGACTCAGCAAAATTGAAAACAGAAAGATTTTACCTGAGAAAAAAGAGTACGATTTGTGCCGACAGCTTTCTGACTGTGCATTGTCTTTTGAAGAAGTGTGGGAAGAAAAAAGTATTGAATTTATAGTCGATATGGAAGACAGAGTTATTATAAATGATAACTTTGTGTTTTTAGATATTATATGGCACAATCTTCTTTCAAATGCCTTTAAATTTACTGAAAATGGCGGTAAGGTTTCATTGATTCAGACTTCAGATGATGAATTTATTACAGTGAAAATCAAAGACACAGGTTGTGGATTTGATGAAGAAACAAAAAAACAGATTTTTGATAAATTTTACCAGGGTGACACTTCTCATGCGGAAGAGGG
>CALAEU010000014.1 GCA_937891215.1 uncultured Clostridia bacterium | reverse complement strand
TACCTCTTCACTATTCTCTCTTACTTCTTACCTCAATCATCCGTCCCCTGTCTTACCATAACAAAATTCAAGCAAATAGAAAGATACTGTTCCTGTTTCCTGTTTCCTGTTTCATGTTTCATGTTTCCTGTTTTCTAGTTTCTAGTTCCTAATTCCTTTATAACTTTTTTATAAAAACCAAAAGATAAAACCACCGCCAAAAGCCAACCAATCGGCCAGGACATCCAAATGCCAACAGCACCGAAGAAATGTGAGAAAATGAAAGCTAAGATTACTCGTAATACTAAATCTGCAAAAGTTGCAGTCATAAAGTAATTCATATTACCTGTACCGCGAAGAACACCATCACAAACGACCTTGAAGCCTATTGCACATAAAAATGGTTCTACTATAAGTAAAAACTGTTTACCCGTTGTAAGTGCCAATGTACTTTTGTCGCCCTCCATAAAAAATCCTATAAGATTTTCTGAAAATGCAACATAAACAAAAGTGAATAAAAGTGCAGTAATTATTGAAAGTACCCCACCACTTTTTAACCCTTCTTTAATTCGCTCATATTTTTTTGCACCGACATTCTGTGCAGTAAAACTTGAAACCGAATTACCAAAAGTAACGAGCGAGTTAACTGCAAATGTATTAAGTTTTATTGCAGCAGAGTAACCTGCGATTACGGCTGAACCGTAACTGTTTATTTCGCCTTGTATGAACACATTACCAACAGAAACGAAACTTTGTTGCAACACACTTGGTATTGATATTTTTGAAATCTGTTTTAACATATTGAAAGAAAATATTTCCGCTTTCCCATCTGTCTTTAAAGATTTTAAATGATAAAGTAAAGTAATTACCGATAAAACACCTGCAACACCTTGTGCTATAAATGTTGCCCAAGCAACACCACCTACACCCATATTAAATATTGCAACAAACAAATAATCTAAAATCACATTAGCAACAGATGAGAAAATCAGAAAATAAAGTGGAATTTTTGAGTTACCTAAGGAAGCAAACACACCATTTGCGATATTATATAAAAACAAAAATATAAATCCGCCTATATATATTTCGAGATATAATGCAGAATCACTGAATATGTCATCTGGAGTATTTATAAGTTTCATAAGAGTTGGTGTCAATAAAATTCCGCTTGCTGTAAGGATACCAGAAATCACAATTGAAGCAATAAGTGAAGTCGAAACCGCAGTTTTTACTTTTTTATATTTACCAGCACCGAAAAGTTGAGAAATAACAACGCCACAACCAATATTACAACCAACTGCAATTGCATTGAAAATATTGGTAATCGGGTAAGATGCACCAACTGCTGCTAAAGCCACCTCACCTGCGAAGCGACCTGCAATTACACTATCTGCAATATTGTACATCTGCTGAAATACAACACTAATAAACAAAGGAATACTGAAATTAAGTATAACTTTACTCGTCTTTCCTTTTGTTAAGTCATTTACCATTTTTCACACCTTGTTATATTAAGGATTTTAAAACTATATAATTATACTGCAATACTTATATTTTTTCAAGTAAAGGTTGAATCAAATGAATGGTTTTATTAACGCTTTAGGTGCAGTAATATGGGGCACACCTATGCTCATATTTTTTCTTTTAATTGGTCATTTTGTCTAAATTCAGGATTTTCATACATTTGTTTAACAAATTCTAATTCTA
>CALAEU010000013.1 GCA_937891215.1 uncultured Clostridia bacterium | reverse complement strand
CAATCGGCTTAATTCGTGAGCTGTCGAAATGCCTATATTTCCTTTTTCCAACTCTTGCTTAAACTCTTTGGTCAAATTATTCTCTATTGCTTCCATACGTCCTACTTGTGTGGTAGACATATTTAACATTTGAGCCACAATATCACGAATACGACCTAATTTTATTCTTTCCTCTTTTGGTTTTTCTTTATTTTCTTCTTCTAACGCTTTTTTATACTCTAACAATACTTCTTTTAATTCTTTGGCTTGTTGTATCTTTTCCCAGTCAGTCAACTGTCTTGTCGTAGAGTTGGTAAAAATAAGGCTTAATTTATCTTTAATCTCATCCGATTCTGTTTTAATACGACAAGGAACTTTTCTATATTCTTCTTTTCCTTCACTTACTAACTTTAATGTTGCTAATCTACGCCGATGTCCTGCAATTACTTCATATTTTCCATGTGCTTGTGGTTTTACTAATAAATTTTGTTCTATACTACCTGCTAACTCAATAGATACTGCTAATTCCTCTATGTTCTCTGTAGAATAGAAATTATCTTTGCTTGGCATTAAATCCTCTACATCAAGCATTACCACTTGAAAGCTAGGATTTTCTTTTTGTACTTCTACTTTTTGTGTATTTGCCTTTGATTTTCCATTCAATAAATTATTAAGGTCGAATCCAGCCATTTCTTTCTTGTCCCCTTTCTGCTTATATTTATAATTCTTCAACATTTTTTAATCTATATTGTGACAAACTATTTATACTCTTTTCCTGTCTTTTTATCTCTTAGAGTAATTCGTCCTACCATTTCAAATCCAGCAAGGTTAATCATCTGTTTTAAGACATTTACAAGAATTGTTACTTCCTCATTCTGTTTCTTTTCTTCCTTAGCTACAGTTCCTATTGCTTCTCCTGCTGTAGGGTCTGCATATCCTTCTTTATTTTTGTATACCACTATTATCTTACTCCTTTACTCTTGATTTCAACCAATTCACGCAACACTTACGACATTCTTCTTTGGTAACAAGTTCTTGTCTATCATTTTGATAACAAGGTATTGTTTCACCAACTGAAGTTTCATCCACATCATACGGACACATAAGAACTGCTGCCAATTCTTCTGCTGACATTTTTCTAATTCTATCCATATTTGTTTCTATTTGTTCTTCTTCATCTGCTTCTCTATATGGCTTTGGAAGTGGTTGCCACGCATTTACTATCATACTTATAGATACATAACTTTTATCCAAATCACCAGGATAAAAAGTACCACCTTCTTCATCTTGCTCATATCTTCCTATATCTACAAAATCTGCATTTTCAAATGACACTAAAATATAATTATCATCTTTCGGAAAACTATCTTCATCATCTGGATTAACAGGAATCCAGTCTTTATTGTTATAAGTTTGCATTCTTTTTATTTCAGTTTCAAATACTTTTTCATATTCGCTGTAATGCGACATATTTTCATTACATACTTGTTCGAGTTCAAACATATCTACACCTCAAAAATCAAAGCTTTCTCGCCTTAATTACGATTGACAGCGGAAAATGTTTTGCCTTGAAATCAGCTTAATAACCTGAGCTGAAGTCTGCTGACTTTTCAAGAACGGTTTCGCTTGTTTCTTCAATAACTTTTTCAACAGCAAAACCTGCATCAGCAAGGGTGTTTATGTATGTTGAAAGTTTTCGGTTTTGCAGAGTAAGAGGGTTGCCGTATTTCTCGAAAGTGTAATAATCTTCTTCGAGATAGTTGCCGCTGAAAATTATGCGTTCTTCGGTTGCAACGGTTCTGTTACCGCCCGAAATAGCAACGCTTTCCAAATCAACGCAATGCAGAAGCGGATGATCCCAAGAGAAAATATATGTGCCGCCTTGTTTCAGATAAGATGCAGCATTTTTTATTGTTTTCTCAAGGTCTGTAGTCCAACCGATTGCATAGATTGAATAAACAACATCAAAATAATTCTGCGGAATGTTTGCATTTTCTTCCATAGGCTGATGAAAAAGTGTGCAGGAATGTCCGCTATCTTCAAGTAATTTCTTTGCAGTATTAAGTTGGTGCTCGGAAATATCAAGACCGTAAAGCTCAGTTGCTCCGTGCTCAGCACACCATTTCAAAGAGTGACCACTACCGCAACCCATTTCAAAAACTGCTTTTCCGTTAAGTTCAGGAAACAGATGCAATTCATCTTCTGTTGGAATAGAGCAACCAAGTACAGGTAATGCAGTTACACCGAAGAAATCCTCTGCTAATGCATTCCAACTGCTTTCGTTTTGTTTTAATATATCGGATTTCATATCTGAACCTCGTTAAAAATAAGCTTCTCAATAGTAATGCGAGGACGCCACCAAGCTCTTGCTTGTTCATATTCGTCGGGGTATGGAGTGTACCATTT
>CALAEU010000012.1 GCA_937891215.1 uncultured Clostridia bacterium | reverse complement strand
ACTAACATTATCAATACTAGTTAATTTTAATTTGTTTCCTTTAGATTTTAAAGGTAATACTGTATCGCTATAAACTATTTTTTTATTTTCAACCAATATCACTACTCCACCTATCAAAAAAGCGATATTTTATCAAATATCGCCACTTTTTATAATCTACTGCTTGTCACAGCCATCAGTTCACCACTAATAGGATTTACCATACCACTAATTACTTTGCCATCTCTACCAATTACACGAATCAAGTAATAATAGCCACTATCAATTGTATCGTCATGCATTATTTTGATATACACTTCGGCTTGAAATTCCTTGTCTACCATAAATTCATTAATATCGATATTTGCCACAAATAATTCAAATGCCCCCATATAATCCATATTGAAATTACTAGACATATCATGCATATCAAATTTCATAGATGTATCGCCCATTTTAATAGACAACACTATCTTTGCGTTATCTATCACAAATCCAACATCTGCCATAAAACTACCATCAAATGGGTTCTTTTCTAGAGTACCACTAGCAAGTTTGTTGTCGTATTCTAGTCTATATGTAGCAACCCCACTATAATTCACATCACTTGGCAAAATTACAGTAATTACACCAAATTCTATATTGTCTGTATGGTAGCCATCTAATTTAAAATCACTCTCTCTTACACCTGCCGTAAAAGACACTTTATAACCATTTGCTTCTGCAATTTTTACAACAGAAGCAACTGCTTCTCTTTCTGTTTTTGAAGAATCAAGGAACTTTTTGTAATCCTCACAGAATTTGTCTGCCTTTTTAATTTCAGTTTCTTTTAAAACTTCACCGGCATTTTCTGATTTGTAAAACAAATTCTTTTTTAATTCGTCCATCTTTTTATTTGCCATTTGTAACACCTCTTAAAAAATATCTTTTATTAACTGAGCAATTTCATCCTCAAGTGAGAATGGCTCGTAGTTTCTTATAATATAATCTGCCTTATCATTATAAAAATTGTCTTCTTTCTGACCATTTATACGAATTACTGCATCTTTTTCAGAAATGTTATCTCTTTTAATAATGCGTTCTTTTCTTATTTTTTCGGGTGCAGTAACCACAACTAACTTGTCACAAGTGTCAGCGTACCCTGATTCTATTATTGCCGCTGCGTCAACAATTACTACATTGTGACTTTTAAATGCTTCATTTACTTCCATTTGAATTTTTTCATTTATTGCAGGGTGCATTATAGAATTTAAAAGTTCTGTATTTTCCAAAGTACTGAATGCTTTTTCGGCAAGTTTTTTTCTATTTAAAACACCATTTTCTAAAATATCTTCACCGAAACTTTCAGCAAGTTTATTTAAAAGTGGTGTATTATCAATTAAAACTTCACGAGCGACTATATCCCCGTCAATTACATAAGCACCTTTTTCATTTAAATACTTTGAAACAGTAGATTTACCGGCACCTGTTTTGCCTGTAAGACCTAAAAGTATTTTTTTATTGAGGTCAATTACATTAAAAGCCGCCGCTCTTAAAAGTCGGTTAAGAACTGCTAAATCATCAGTTGTTTCCTGAGGGCAACGCACAAAGCATTGTTTTGCTCCGATTTTGTCAAGTTCTCTGAGGCAATCAAAAAGATGATTACTTAAAGAACGATAATCATTTTTATTACCATAAGTTATAAATTTAACCTGTAAATTTTCACCCTCACCATCAAAAACCATTGCATAAGTTTCAGGAACTTTATTCTTGTTTACATACTGACAGAATGAATCATAATCACCTTTTAATATAGTAACTGACGCATTAGGTGAATAATGCTTGTATTTCATACCCGGTGAAGAAACTTTTTCACCCTCTTTAAGTGGGTTTAAAACTGCATCATCAACTAGAACCTTACCACAAACACTTTCTAATTCCGAAAGTGTTACATTACCAGGTCTTAAAAGTTTTGGTGTTTCACCACAAAGTGAAATTACAGTCGACTCAACACCCTCTTCACTTTCACCACCATCTATTACAAGTGGAATTTTTCCGTTTAAATCTGAAAAAACATGTTCCGCTTTTGTAGGACT
>CALAEU010000011.1 GCA_937891215.1 uncultured Clostridia bacterium | reverse complement strand
GGGTAGATGCCCCTTCCATCACGAAAAGACCCCCTCCTTCTCCGTTTCGCCGGGAAAACAGATTTTCCACTGTTTCGGTTGCGGGAAAGGCGGCAATGTATTCCGCTTTATTATGGATATTGAGGGAATTTCATTTCTGGAAGCGGTAGAGAAACTGGCAAAGCGTGCCAATGTGCCTCTGCCGGAGAAAGAAATGACTGCCGAACAGATTGTCGAAGACCGCTATCAGCGTTTCCGCAAGTTCTGATTTAATTGCTGGAAGTTCGAGTTCATCGTTTACATCAATTTTATCATAATCAGAAGTATCTTTGAAGTTGAGTGGGATAATACCAGCATTAACAAGATTTGCTTTGTGAATACGGGCGAATGATTTTGTGATAACTGCTTTAACACCCAAGTAAAGTGGAACTAATGCAGCGTGTTCTCTTGAAGAACCCTGACCATAGTTTGCACCACCGATAACCACGCAACTTTCTGCCTTCTTACAGTTTTCTGCAAAGTTTTCATCACATTGACGGAAGCAGAATTGTGAAAGGTAAGGGATGTTTGAACGGTAAGGAAGAATTTTTGCTCCTGCTGGCATAATGTGGTCGGTTGTAATGTTGTCACCAACTTTAAGAACTGCAGTAGCCGAGATTGACTCAGTGAGAGGTGAAGTTTTAGGGAATGGTTTAATATTTGGACCATAGTAAACTTCAACTGCGTCTGCTTCTGCTTTTGAGTCAGCAGGTAATTCAATCATATTGTCGTTTATAATAAATGTCTTTGGAAGAGTAACAGAAATATCTTCGGTGAGTTCTGTTGGGTCTGTGAGAACGCCAGTAATTGCTGATGCAGCAGCAGTTTCAGGGCTTACAAGATAAACTTTACCGTCAGCAGTACCACTTCTGCCTTCAAAGTTTCTGTTGAATGTTCTTAAAGAAACACCTGATGAGCACGGTGATTGTCCCATACCGATACATGGACCACAAGCACTTTCAAGAATACGTGCACCAGCATCAATCATATCAGCTAAAGCACCATTAAGTGCTAACATATTAAGAACTTGTTTAGAACCAGGAGCAATACCAAGGCTAACATTAGGGCTAACTTTTTTGCCTTTAAGAATTTTTGCAACTTTCATCATATCTAAAAGAGATGAGTTTGTGCAAGAACCAATAAGTACTTGATCAACTTTGATTTTACCAATTTCTGAAATTGATTTAACATTATCAGGCATATGAGGCATAGCAGCGAGTGGTTTGAGTGTTGATAAATCAATATCAATAACCCTGTCGTATTCTGCATCTGCATCTGGGATAAGTTCAACCCAATCTTGTTCTCTGCTTTGTGCTTTCATAAATTCATAAGTGATTTCATCAGATGGGAAGATAGAAGTTGTTGCACCAAGTTCAGCACCCATATTTGTAATAGTTGCTCTTTCAGGTACGGAAAGTGTTTTTACACCTTCGCCACCATATTCAACAACTTTACCAACGCCACCTTTAACAGAAAGAATTCTTAAAACTTCAAGAATAATATCTTTTGCAGCAACATAAGGGGAGAGTTTACCTGTAAGATTAACTTTAATAACCTCAGGAACTGTGATGTAGTAAGCGCCACCGCCCATAGCAACAGCAACGTCAAGACCACCGGCACCCATTGCGAGCATACCTAAACCACCACCAGTAGGTGTATGGCTGTCAGAACCTATAAGAGTTTTACCCGGAATACCAAATCTTTCTAAATGTACCTGGTGGCAAATACCATTACCAGGACGAGAATAGCGTACACCACGTTTTTTACAAACACTCTGAATAAATTTGTGGTCGTCAGCATTCTCGAAACCAGTCTGAAGAGTATTGTGATCGATATAAGCAACTGAAAGTTCAGTTTTAACTTTATCAATATCCATTGCTTCAAGTTCAAGATAAGCCATTGTACCTGTTGCGTCTTGAGTAAGAGTCTGGTCAATTCTTATACCGACTTCGTTACCTTTTTTGTACTCACCATCAACAAGGTGACTTTTAATAATCTTTTCACATAATGTAAGACCCATTGTTATTCCTCCTAGGAACTTGTTTAAATTTTTAACAAAGTCTATTGTATAATTTTTGACGCTTTTTGTCAATGAAAAGAGAAGAGTAATATAGTATAAATTTAAAATATTTTTTTTCAAATTTTATGTAATATATACAATATATAAGTAAATCAAGAAAATATAACGAAATTATGCAGTTTTCAATCATGAAATATTGAACTTTTAAAAAAAATGTGTTATTATGTAATTTGGTTATTTTCGTGTTTTTGGGATACAATACACTTGGTGATATATTGTGTTTTATGAAAATAATGAAAATCCACTTTTATCTTTTACTGCACCAAATCCATCAGAGGATGCTTCTGAGTCAATAGATGAAGAACTCCAGAAAGATACAACTGATGAAGATAGTGATGGCAGTGTCACAATAAATGTTAACGGTAAGTATATTCATTGTCTGACTATTATCGGTCAGGTTGAAGGTCATTATACTTTACCAACTACAACTAAACCAACAAAATACGAGCATATTATTCCGCGAATTGTAGCAATTGAAGAGAATAAAGATGTTTCTGGGTTACTCCTTATTCTTAATACAATTGGTGGTGATATTGAAGCGGGACTTGCTATTGCTGAACTTATTTCGGGTATGTCAAAACCTACAGTTTCAATTGTTCTTGGTGGTGGTCACTCTATAGGAATACCGTTAGCGGTGAGTACTAAAAAATCTTTTATTGTGCCATCTGCATCTATGACAGTTCATCCTGTTAGAATGAATGGTCTTGTTTTAGGTGTACCGCAGACAATGTCATATCTCAAAAAAATGGAAGAGCGTGTTGTTGGGTTTATTGTACGTAATTCAAAAGTTCAATCTGACAGATTTAGACAACTCATGCTTAATAGTGATGAACTGATTTCGGATTTTGGAACGGTTTTATTAGGTGAAGATGCTGTAAAAGAAGGTCTTATTGATAATGTAGGAAGTCTTTCAGATGCACTTAAATGCTTATATGATATGACTAATCAGCAAGAATTGTTAGAAGAACATGAATTTAAATTTCAAGGGAGTGATTGAGTGGATATTTTAAAAGCGTTTTTAATGGGTGTTATCCAGGGCTTAACTGAATTTTTACCTGTTTCCAGTAGTGGTCATTTATCACTTTTTAGTCACTTTTTTGGCATTGATACAGAAATTTCGGGGTTGTATTCCTCGATGTTACATATTGGCTCTCTTGTAGCAATCCTCGTGTTCTTTTATAAGACCATATATGAATTGTTTATTGAATTCACACTTTGCATAAAAGATATTTCTAAAAAACGATTCACTTTTAATGCTAAAAAAACTTCAAAAACAAGAAAAATGCTCTTTATGTTTATTATTTCGTGTATTCCGTTGTTTTTCTTGTTTTTGCCAGTGAAAGACAAAGGTAATATTATTGATGCAGTTGAAGTTTTTTCAAGCGATAGCAGTGTTTTGATTGAGGGTATCTGTTTTATTATTACAGGTATTTTACTTCTTCTTGGAGTTTTTGTTGATAATTCACGTAAGAAAAAGAGAAATATAGGAACTCTGACTGCATTTTTAATAGGCGTTGCACAAACAATTTCTGCGTGTTTTCCTGGAATTTCTCGTTCTGGTACAACCATTTCTACAGGTTTAATGTGTGGTGTAAGTAAAAAGAATATGATAATGTATTCTTTTATATTAAGTATTCCTACAATTTTTGCTGCAGGTCTTATTGAGTTTATTGATGCTATGAAAACACCAACATTTATACCAGTGTTACCACTGATTGTAGGTGTTGTAACTTCTGCAGTTGTGGGTATTTTATCAATTGGTCTTTTAAGATTTCTTTTAAAAAAGAATAAGTTTAAATATTTTGGATATTACTGTGTTTCACTCGGTGTGATAACTACAATCATCGGCATTGTTGAAACATTAATGAATAAAGGGGTGTGAAGAATTGGCTACACAAAAAAAATCGGGTAAATCTTCGGCTAAGGGAAAATCAAATACAAAAGCTAAGAATACTAAAAAGACAACCGTAGCAGATTCATCAAAAAAACAGGGCGTTTTATTGGGCGTTTTTATATTCTCTATATTTATGGCTGCGGTAGTATTTATAGATGCAGGTGGACCCTGGGGTTATTTGAGAAACTTCTTTTTTGGACTGTTCGGATTTACTGCGTTTTTAGTTCCGTTCTTTTTAATATTTGTAAGCGTAATTGCAGCGATTGGCAGGGATTCAAAAAAATATAAATACCGTGTTGTTGAGGGTGTTATAATTTATACTCTTGTAACGGCATTTATACATATTGTTTCTTGCGAAGAGCAACTCGGGTACGCTGAACAGATTACAGCAAATTATAATATTTATAAAACTGCTGACGGTAGTGGTTCGCGTTTTGGTACTGGTGTTTATGGAGCAATGTTTGGTGGATTGCCACTTCTTTTGACTGATGGTAATAAACTTGCTGCTGGAATTATTACATTTCTTTTGATTTTCTCACTTGTAATGATTTTCTCTGGTACATCACTTCTTAAATTGGTTCGTTCATTAAAGACACCAGTTGAAGTTGTAAGTGACTATGCTGAAGAAAAACTTGATGATATGAAAGAAACTTATGAAACAGTTTCTCACGATGTCCAGGAAATTAAAGCCAAAAATATTGAAAAGCGCAGAGCAGCGAGAGAGCAACAAGAACCAGTAAGAAGAAGATCAAGGATTGACATACCACTTGATACTGAAAGTATACCTGATATGGGAATAGACACTGTTTTTGAATCAGGTTCTTATAAAACTGTTGCAGAATTAAACAACGCTTCACTTAATATGAATGATTTTGAAGACGTCGAGCCATCGAAAATTGAACTTCTTGATGATTTCAATGATAATTACTCACACGAAGATATTTCAGTCAGTGAAGAGGGTGCCATTAAAGCTGACGCTATTTTAGAAAAGGCAGTGAATGAATTAAATTCAAAAACAGATTCATCATACAACTTTAATTTTGAATCCGTTGAGGATGCAATTATAGAAGAAGCACCTGTAAACACTCAGGAAGTTACAGATGATGTTGATGAATTTGACAACGACGAAGAATTTATAGCACCTGAAATAAAAGAACTTGAAATTAAATACGAGTTACCACCAATTGATTGTCTTGATTTACCAAAGAATAAAGCAGGTTTTGACGATACAAGAGATATGCAGGAAAAAGCAAATAAAATTGTTGAAACTCTCAATTCTTTTGGTGTAGGTACAAAGATTGTAGATATTTGCAGGAGTCCGTCTGTTACTCGTTTCGAACTTCAACCTAATCCTGGTGTTAAAATAAGTAAAATTACAGCACTTGCTGATGATATAGCAATGAATCTTGCGGCTTCTGGTGTTCGTATTGAAGCGCCTATTCCAAATAAAAATGCAGTTGGTATCGAAGTTCCTAACTCAGAAAAAACAATGGTTTCATTAAGAGAAATTGTTGATAGTCAGGAATATAAAAATGCAAAATCAAAACTTACTGTTGCTTTGGGTAGAGATATACAAGGTACACCAACTTGTGCCGATTTAGCAAAAATGCCTCACTTACTCGTAGCGGGTACAACTGGTTCAGGTAAATCTGTTTGTCTTAACGCGATGATTGTAAGTTTACTTTATAATGCTACACCAGATGAAGTTAAACTTATTATGATTGACCCTAAAAAAGTTGAGTTTACAGTTTATGTAAGAGACGAAATTGCAGATATTGCTTCTATGGAAATGTGCTATAACGCTGATACTGAAAATGGAACAAAAGTTTTATTCTCTACGGAGGATGGAACTTTGGCAGTAGCCGAGGAAAAATTTCCAAGAGATGGTGTGGATTATGTAGTAGTGACAGGAAGTATCACTGTAAAAGATAAAGATCTTCTTTTAAATAACTTTAGAATTACTTCATTAAAGGATGTAGCTGGGAATGATACAGGTGAGGTTGAATTTT
>CALAEU010000010.1 GCA_937891215.1 uncultured Clostridia bacterium | reverse complement strand
AGCAGACAGTTATAAAGATGCGGTTAAAAAATGGGCTACTAATGGTGGCGAAGTAATGTACAGCAATCACGTTATAAATATTTTGTGTTGCGGTGTTGATACAAGAAATCCTAATGCTATTGCAGGTCTTACAGATACAATTCTTATTATGTCAATCAATACAGAGTTAAAAACATTGACTCTTACATCAATTATGCGTGACTCATTCTGTTATATTCAGAATCCTGATGGTAGTGGCGGTACGTTCAATAAGATTAATGCTGCATTCCCATTCTATGGTGTAGATGGTCTTATTCCTGCAATCGAGAATAACTTTAAAATTAGAATTGATGGTTATGCACTTATCAACTTCTCGCTCTTTAAAGCGGCAATTGATAAATTAGGTGGAGTTACAGTACCTGTTCAGCAGTATGAAGCAAATTATATGAATGCTACTTACCCTAACTGCAGTATTGAAGCAGGCGACGCAGTAACTTTAACGGGTGACGAAGCACTTGCTTTTTGTCGTAGTAGAAAATGTGACAACGATGGTGATGTGAGCAGAACACGCCGTCAGCGTCAGGTTATTCAGTCGTTATTAGGAAAGGCTAAAGAGATTAAACTTTCTGAACTTGATGATTATGTAAAAGATTTCTTGCCTTATGTACAAACAAGTTACACTACCAAAGATGTTTTAGAATTAGGGACAAGAGCAATTACAGAAGAATGGGCATTTTATGAGTTTAAACAAGTTTTAGCACCAAGCGAAGATGCTATTAAAGGTGTTAGTGGTTCTTCTATGTGGTACTGGGCGGTTGACTACCCACTTGCTGCACAGAATGTTCAGAATTCTATTTACGGAAAAACAAATATTGAGTTAGCAGAAGATAGAGTTACCGCAATTCAGTTGCTTACAAGATATGGTGAAAGATAATTTATGGAATTTATAGAAAAAATTAAAATCCAGTTAAAAAAATCTGCTGAAGAATTACTTGAAAAAGCAAATCTTAAAAGTGGCGATATAGTCGTTGTTGGTTGTTCTTCAAGTGAAATTTTAGGCGATAATATGGGAACTAATTCAAGTCCGGAGTTAGGTGAACAGGTATTTTTAACACTTAACGAAGTGTTTAAGGCAAAAGGGGTTTTTGTTGCCGCACAATGTTGTGAGCATTTAAACAGAGCAATAATTATAGAAAGTGAAGCGGCAAAAAATCTTGAAAGGGTAAATGTAATTCCTGCACCAAAAGCAGGTGGTTCGTTTGCAACCGCTGCTTATAAATACTTTAAAAATCCTGTTGCAGTTGAAAGTATAAAAGCAGATGCTGGAATTGATATTGGTGGAGTTTTAATAGGGATGCACTTGAAAAATGTTGCAGTGCCTTTAAAACTTTCAGAAAGAAACATTGGTAACGCGTTACTTTTAGCGGCTCGAACAAGACCAAAATTTATTGGTGGAAGTAGAGCAAATTATAATGACGAGCTGCTATAATTAAAGCGCTGAGTTTCGGAAGTCCTTCGGACTTGATTATAATTAAATGTTAATAAAAATAAGTAAGTTCTATCATTTTCGATTTATGAAAACGATAGAACTTTTTATTTAATACTCTATGCTTTTATTTGTTGAAAATGGAAATATAAATTAACTATTGCAACAAATTATTACAACTATGGCGTAGCCACTTAACTCAGCATTCAGCACTTGAGTGTAGCGCCCATCAGATTTCAGGAATGTTGATTTCAACTTCTCTTCCTAAATCAGATGAACGAGCAATACCATCAATGATTGCCTGATTGTAAATAATCTGACTTGAAGGAACAGGTGAAGGAAGATTGAATTCAATAGCGTCAATGAATGAACGGATTTTCTTATCGAAGTTATCTTCGTCATTTGTACATTCAGGAATAACTGTTTCAACACATTCCCCAGCAATGTTGTGGTAAATTGTCATAGGTCCGCCAATTGAACCGTTCCAGCATTCTGTTGAAGGAATTCTAAGACCGCCTTCTGTACCCATAATGATTGTATCACCAGGAGTGTCGCAGTGCATAGCCCATGCAATTCTGAAGTCAAGAACAATGTCATTTTCAAGACGGATGTATGCAGCAGCAAAGTCATCAACACCGAAAACTTCTGTGTATTCAGGTTTTTGAAGATATTCAGGTTTTTTACCGAAAAGACCTGCTTTAAAGCCTGTAACTGTGAGTGGCTTCGGGTAGCCGATTGCGTTAAGCACCATATCAAGTGAATAACAACCAATATCACCTAAAGCACCAAGACCTGCAGTATCTTCCTGAATGAAAGATGTACCGAAAGGTGTAGGAATACCCATTCTTCTACCGCCACCAGTCTGGATGTAATAAATTTTACCAAGAACACCGCTTTCGCAGATTTTCTTAACCATTTTCATATTTTCGTCAAAACGAGGTTGGAAACCGATTGAAAGGATTTTACCGCTTTTCTTTTCTGCTTTGCAGATTTCAACTGCTTCTTCTAACGTAACGCACATTGGTTTTTCAAGAAGAACATGAACACCGTGTTCCAAAGCATTAATAGCACAAGGAGCGTGTTGTCTGTTGTATGTACAAATAGAAACTGCATCAAGGTCTTTTTCAGCGTCAATAAGTTCTCTGTCACTGTTGTAGTATTTTGCTCCTTCAATGCCACATTGTTTTGCGAATGCTTCTGCTTTGCCAGGGATAATATCTGCTAAAGCAACGATTTCAACATCTTCACATTTCATATAACTTTGTGCATGAGCTTCAGCAATCCAACCGCAACCGATAATGCCGACTTTGATTTTTTTACCTGTGTAAACTCTTTCTTCTGTTTGCTTTTCTTTAAAAGCATCTAAAATACTTGCCATAATAGACCTCCTGAACTTGATATATCAAGTGTTTAATTAACATATTAAGATTACCACAGAAACCGAATTCTTTCAATAGAAAAATGTGTTTTTGAATAGTGGTAAAATGCACAAATAGATACTATATATTGTGTGATATTTAACTAAAATCGTTTTTTTTGTAAAAAAACAAAGTAAAAAAAGTGCATTGTTAATAATTTGTTCACATTTTTGCAACAAAATAGTAGTAACCAATGGTTACTATATAGTTGCCAATACGAGTACGCAAGAGGTAACACTCTTCTATTCAAGAAAAACCCGTCGCAATGTGCGACGGGTTTTTCTTTTTAAAATTTAATTTTATTTTAATCTTTTTTGTATTGCATTTTATAATGTTTTATTATATTATTTATAGGCAATTTAAAAATTAACTATTCTTTTAAATATATTTATATAACAAAATACAGTAGGTGAAAATTTTGGTAATTTATCCGGATTCTTTCAGCATAAAGCCGGACTCTGAAGTTACGGTTGCTTTTAGTAACCTTTTAAATACAGCCTCTGAAAACGCAAAACCTAAAAATCTTTTGTTAGAAAAAGGTAATTATGTGTTTTTAAGCAAATATGCAAATGAACGAGAACTTTATATTTCAAATACTATTGCAGATAAAGAGTATTCTGCAACAGACAAAAAGCATATTCATAAAATTGCACTTGATTTAAAAGGTATAAACGATTTAGAAATTGATTTTAACAACTCAACATTTATTTTTGACGGTATTATGACGAATATCGTTATTGAAAACTGCGTAAATGTAACACTTAAAAATCTTAACATTGAAACAGTACAACCAAATGTTCATAAAATAACTATCATGCAGACCTCACCATTTTATGTTACTTTTAAAATTGATGAGTCAAGCAATTACAAAGAAGAAGATGGTGAATATTTCTGGTACGGAACAGATTATAAATTAGGCTTTACAGAACTTAAAAATTCGGGTAGTTGGACTCCGACTGCAAAAGCATCTAATTATAATCATGTAAAAAGAAATGGTTCACACCCGTTTTTCGGTGTTTCTACAATAAAAGAAGTTTCTCCCAGAGTATTTAAAGCTAGGTATTTAATACCAAAGGATTTTGAAGTGGGGCAGATTTTTTATGTGTTCCCCAAAGCAAGAAAAAATGTTGGTATTTTAGTTGATGGTAGTAAAAATATTAAACTCGAGAATATAACACAACGCTTTAATTATTCTTTAGGGCTAGTTGCACAGAATTCTGAAGATATAACACTCGAAAATTCAGATTTTTCTCCGCGAGAAGCTTCAGAGGTTGATTTTTCTTGTCTTGCAGATTTTGTTGTCTGTTCAATGTGTCGTGGTAATGTGAAAATTAAAAATTGCAATTTCAGTTCATCGGGTGATGATGGTTGCAATATTCATGGTATATTCTTTAAAGTTGTTGACAGTACTGACGATACAATTATTGTCCGTTATGGTCACAGACGCACATTTGGATTTAACCCGCTAAGAGTTAACGACACAATTGTGTTTATTGACCCGAAAACTCTTACAGAGCACGGAGAATCAAAAATTCTGCAATCTGAAATGCTTGACAGATACCATATAAAACTTAAGCTTTCAACAAGAAATAATCCTGTAGGTGCGGTAGTTGAAGATATTACTGCGTGTCCTGATGTTGAGTTCTGTGAAAATACGCTTAACAGAGTTGCTTCAAGAGGATTGATTGTTGCAACACGTGGCAGAGTTTTAATTGAAAACAATAAATTTTTAAATACAGGTAAAAGTGGTCTTTTGGTTTCAGATGATGCAATTACCTGGTTCGAAAGCGGTGCCGTGAAATCTATGATGATAAGAGGCAACGCGTTTATGAATTGTGAAGAAAGTGCAATTCTTATTTCACCTGAAAACAGACGCTTTGCGGGTTTTGTTCACGAGAATATTTATATAGAAAACAATCTGTTTATGTTAAATTCAATTCCTGCGCTTAATGTGAGTTCAACCAAAAATATTCTTATGAAATCGAATGTATATAAAGGTAAACCATCTTTTGGTAAATATATTATTGCAAAAAATGTGGAAGGTTTAGTTCACGATATATCAAACTAAAAAACAAAATCGACAGACTATTTTTAATAATCTGCCGGTTTTATTTTTAAAATTTGCTTATTTTACTTCGAATGATTGACAGCAAGTGTTGTCGCTTGTTTTTGCACAAGAGCTACAAGCAGTTACTTCAATAGCATTTTTTGTGCAGTAATTGGCACTTTGTGCGTGATATTTGCAAGTGTCAACTGTGCAACCGATAGAATTGTTTTTCTGTTCCATAATAAGTTACCTCCTTGAAATTTAAGGTGAAAATAACACCTTGTAAAATTAGTATAGGCAAAAAAATAAAAAATAAACGAAAGGTTTTTTATTTATGAAAAAAGAAGATGTTATATTAACCTGTTATTCACTTTTAAGAAAAGAAACACCATTAAAAGAAGATTGTGGCAAAATTTGTAATGGCAAATGTTGCAAAGGTGATGAAAATACAGGAATGATTATTTTTCCGGGTGAAGAAAAATTTTTAGATGAAAATATTAAAATAAAAGAAACTGAATGCGGTGTTAAAATAGCAGTTTGTAATGGTGCTTGCGACAGAAACAAAAGACCGTTGTCCTGCAGAATTTATCCGTTATTTCCACTTATGACAGAAAATGGAAAAATTAAAACTATTATAGATATAAGAGCAGATTGTCCTTTGAAAAACGGAGAGTATAAATTCAATAAAGCATTTATAAGAAAAGTAAAAAGGGTAGGTAAATACTTATTATTAAATGAAGAAATCAAAAGATTTTATACTGAATTATCAGATGAAATAACTGAACAGATAGAGCTTTTAGAAAAAATTCAAAAAATTTTTTAAAAAAGCATTGACAAATCAGAAAAAATAGTTTATAGTAATAACAGTAATTATTACTACTTAATAAAAGCGAGGTGAGTGAATGAGAAAATCGCGACAAAGAGATGCAATTCTCGATTATGTAAAACTCTCAGTTGAACATCCCACTGCCGATATGGTATATGAAGCAGTAAAACAGTCAATACCAAATATAAGTCTTGGTACAGTTTACAGAAATTTAAATCAATTAGTAGATGAAGGTTTTATTACCGTGGTTGAAACGAGTGATAAAAAAGTTCACTACGAAGGTAATTTAAATGAACACATTCACTTGCTTTGTAAAGAGTGTTGTAATATTACAGATGTATTTATGAAAACTGAAGTTCCTGATGTATATGAGGAAACAGGTTTTAAAATACAATCACAAAAAACAGTTTATTATGGTATTTGTAAAAAATGCCTGAATACATAGGCGAAAGTCTATAAATCTATTTACATGAAGGAGTTTTTAATTATGAAAAAATGGAAATGTTTAGTTTGCGGTCAGATTGTTGAAAGTGAAACAGCACCAGAGGCTTGTCCACTTTGCAAAGCACCTGCAGAAAAATTCGTTGAAGTTAAAGATGAAGAAATGACTTGGGCAGCAGAACACGTTTTAGGTGTTGCTAAAGGCGTTAGCGAAGAAATTCTTGAAGGTCTTCGTGCAAACTTCAACGGTGAATGCACAGAAGTTGGTATGTACCTTGCAATGGCAAGAGTTGCTCACAGAGAAGGCTACCCAGAAATTGGTCTTTACTGGGAAAAAGCTGCTTTTGAAGAAGCAGAGCACGCTGCAAAATTTGCTGAGCTTTTAGGCGAACTCGTAACTGACTCAACAAAGAAAAACCTTGAAATGAGAGTTGAAGCTGAAAACGGTGCAACACTCGGTAAATTCGAGCTTGCTAAAATGGCTAAAGAACAAAATCTTGACGCTATCCACGACACAGTTCACGAAATGGCTCGTGACGAAGCAAGACACGGTAAAGCATTCGAAGGTCTCTTAAAGAGATATTTTGGTTGATTTTTAAAAATTCGTTAGTAATTAAAAAAGCCGGTAGGTGTTCCTATCGGCTTTTTTAGGAAGAAGGAGTGGTAAAATATGGATAATACTGCATTATATAATTTATCTTACGGTGTTTATGTTATTACAACATGGGGTGAGGGTAAAGCAACCGGTTGTACTGCCAACTCTGCTATGCAGATAACTTCAACCCCTGCGACAATTGCAATTTCAATAAATCACGATAACTATACAAATAAATGTATTAAAGATACAGGTATTTTCGCTGTAAATATTTTAGGTGAGAGTGTTGACCCGATTATAATCGGCTCTTTCGGATTCAGAAGCGGTAAAGATGTTGATAAATTTGAAGGCATTGAACCACTCGTAAAAGAATTTACTCCTGTATTACCACAAGCAATTTCTTACATAACCTGTAAAGTTATTAACACTATGGAAACAGATACCCATACAATCTTTTTAGGTCAGGTAACAGATGCAGGAAATCTCTCAAAAGATACCCCAATGACATATAGTTATTACCATAAAGTTGTTAAGGGTAGTACACCCAAAAATGCACCTACATATAAAGGTGAATGATTTTTTATATCATAAACCCAACCTGAAGAAGTTTGTTCTTTAGGTTGGGTTTTAAACTTGACAACAAGGAGAATAATTGATACTATACACGCAAGGATGAGGGTTAATATGAAAAATAGAATTATAGTACCAAAGTTATCAAAAATATTTTTTTGTTTATCAGCAGTGCTTTTTGTGCCCTGTTTAATATTAGATATATTAGAAAATAACGATATGTTTTTTTATCTTCCTGTTTTTAAGTTAAATATCACGAATATGTCACCGTTGCTATGTGTGATTGCGATAATCTTATTTGCTGTGCCTTTAGTGTTACTAATTATAAAGAATATAAAAAATAAATTAATTTCTTCTGTATCAATTGCAGTGGTATTAGCATTATTGTCGTGTGCTTGTTTAATTCAGGTGCTTTTTTATAAAACTGGAACATACGTAGAGATGGTTTCACCAGATAATGAACATATAGTTTTAGTATCAGAGGAAGATATTTTTCAAGCGGGAATAATAAAATTCTATGAGCAAACATCACCATTTTTTATAGAAGAAATTGCTGTTTGTTCTACTGATGATTGTGTATCACCAATTAAAGATAATGATTATAAAATTGTCTGGAACGATAATGGTTTTGACTTTTATTATTGTGGTGGCGATACAACTGATGAATATAAAATTGAAAAAATTGAATATGTTAAATGATAAAAAATACAGATTGCTCTGTATTTTTTATCATTTGTACTTGCACATTTATATAAATAGTGTTAGAATATTGTTAATTATTCAACATATTGTTCAGAGGTGTGAAATATGGCAAATAACAGAAAAGATTTAAGAACAGAACTTCGTACAATGCGTTTTGAGTTTGATTTATTACAACGAATTCCTTGCTCAGAAGAAGAAAACAGAGCGTTCAAACGCTATATTGAAGATGGTCAGGATTTACCACAGGGTGTTTTCCGTTACAGAAATTCTGACGGTAAAAACTCTGATTCTGAATTTTATACAGTTTATGAACCAGATTTAAACGAGAGAGAAATAAACGAATTTCTCACAATGAAAAAATTACAGATTTTAAAATCTATAAAAGGAACAATTGCGTTATTCGGTTCTGTAATTTCAGGATTTCTTCTTGTATTTCTCGTGATTTTATTGATGGGAAGATAATAAATTCAAATTATAATTCGGAATTCGTAATTCGGAATTTTCGGAACTGCGTTGGCATTATAAAAATGCACAATTTATAGTATGGCTAGTGTGGTTGGTATGGCTAGTTGCTAGTAAAGTAAACAAAAATATTCTATCGTTTTCAGCTACAATAAACTTTAAATGAAACGAAAAATTAAATGTGACGGTCTGCCTCTCTTCGAAGAGAGGGGGACCGCCATTTCGTTGTTTTGCTGGTTTTCGCATACTTTCAAGCGAGTAGAAAACTTTATAGAATTTATAATGTACCTTGGGTGGTGGAGAGTTCTTTTATTTAATGAATGATGAATATTGAATAATGAAAAATGAATAATTGAGGAACTGCGTTGGCATTATATTATTCATTCTTCATCATTCATCAGCGTAAGCGACTTCATTATTCATCAAAATTTTTAAGAACTCTCCACCATTCCGATTAAATTTCATTATAATTAAAAACAAATCTATCGCCTGAAAACTTAATAATATCAGTGAGTTTTTGAAAAGAATAGTCCCCCTCTCTTCGAAGAGAGGTATATCATAAATTAAAATTTGTTTCTTTAATTTAAGTTTATCAAAATAGATGAAACTATTATTTCTCACTTTCTCAAAATGTATAATTTCTCAAATTCTTGTAACAATAGTAAAAAACGGAAAAGGTGATTTTATGAGTATTGCATTGAATTTATACTACAAAGGCAAGAACGGTGCCGCAAAAATGTTTATGGAAGAAATGGAGCGAAGCGGTTTAGCTGACCATATAAGAAATAAAGATGGAAACGAAAGTTATGAATATTTTTATTCAGTAAGAGATAAAGAGACAATTTTACTCGTTGACCGTTGGAAAGATAGTGACGCGTTGCATTTTCATCACAATTCAGACGATATGAAAAAAATAGCTGAACTCAAAGATAAATATGAGTTGCAGGTAAAAGTTGAGAGGTATGTTACGGAGAAGTGCTGAATGCTGAATGCAGAATTAAGGGTTGCTATTTAAAAATTCGGAATGCGTAATGCTTAATTCGGAATTGAAGGTCTGCGACGCTATTATAATTAAATATCAATAAATATGAAAATATCCTATCATTCATAGTTGATGTTAAAACCAACTTTAAATGATAGGATGAACTATTTTTATTCAACAATAATTATAATCAAGTCCGCAGGACTTCCGAAATTCTGCATTTTGCATTCTGCATTCTGCATTATTTAAATATAACATTCGCAAATTCATCTTTAATAATATTACCGCTTGTGAGTATTTCACCATTTGCAGTAACATTTTCAATTGTAGCATTAATTGTGTTATGTTTGCCGTTAGAAGTGAATTTTGCAGGTAACTCTGCGTTGTATTTAATATTTTTATATTGAATGTTATCTACTACGAAATTTTCAATATCGTCACTGTAAATAAGGCAACCTATTGCTCTGCCTGTGTCTTTGTAAATTTCTATATTGTCGTAAGTAACATTACTTATAGAACCGCCTGCCTGTTCAACTATAATACCGAGTGAGCAAACTCTGTCATTATCCCAGGTAGCGTCACGGTAAATTACTGCAGAATCTTTAAAAGTAATATCGCTTATAGGTGCGTGAACTTCGCCGAAAATACCAAAGCATCTTGCTTTACCGCCCCAACCGTAACATTCGCTGAATGTTACATTCTGACATTTGATTCCGTCGTAACCTCCAAGACCTTTTACACCGAATAAATCGTCACCGGTTCTTACAAAACTTCTGCTTACATTAACATTTCTTGAACTGCAGATTGCGAAACCGTCAGAGTTAATTCTGTAACCAAAAATATCAAGGTCAACAATGTTTACATTTTCGCAGTTGTAAGCAATAAATGACCATTCAGGTGAGTTGATGATTTTCGGACCAATAACTTCAACATTGTTACAATTTGTGAACACCATACCGCGTCTTTCTCTGCGGTCAAGTCTTGTCATATCAATAATACCGCGACCATAAAATCTTACATTTGAGCAGTTGCCGAAGTTGACAAAAGGCATTCTTGTAAGACCGAGAGCATTAGAAGAAAGTGCTTCATCTTCCACATAAAGTGCTTCGTCTTCCAATGAATTTATTTCATATTTATGGTTTGCAACAAGGTAAGCACCTTGTCTTAAATAAATAACTGAATTGTCCTTTGTTACATTTATATAATCAAGGTAATGAACACCGCTGTCATATACAGTAACATTTTCTTCACCATAAGCAACTTTTAAACTCTCGATTGTTGCGTCTTCATCAAGACGGTCTTTTACAAAAAGTGTAAATGCTGCTTCCTGTGATTTGTTGAGTACAAATGTGTATGTACCTGTGCCTTTAATAAATGCAGTCAGTGTGTTGTTGTTCATGTGTGAAACAACTTTTAAAGAATCCGGTAAACAAAGAGCGCTTTTAATTTTATAATCTTCAGAAGAAAGTGTTATTTCTAATGGTAACTCTGTATTTTCATCAATGTAGATTTCAGAGAATGAATGTAACTCACCAGTTTCAGTGTCACCAACGAATGTAACAGTTGAATAAACAGGAACAGAGTGCCCATTTATTTTAAGTGAATAATAAGGTGAAATAATAACACCGTTTGCGTCTTCGTGACCACGGGCTTCACCATATTCGCCATCGCCTTCAGTAGCTCTGTTTTTAAAAGTTTCTAAACTAATTCCGTTGTCTTCCAATGTTTTTACTGCTTCATCAGGATATTTGAGAAAGTCAAAATCCATTAAACCAATATCTGATGGTGGGAGTGTAGGATTAATCTCATTACCCATTGGCGGTGTTGCCAAAAATGAACTAAGTGCAGTTATAAGACTCATAATTGCACTCATAACAATTTTTAAAATTGATTCCATAATTAAAAATACACCTCGCTTTTTTATCATTTAGAGTATATCACTAAAATGATAAAAATAATAGTATAATTTTGAATAATTTACCAATAATTAAATTGGCGACAATCGCTAATTTTTTGGGAAAAGGTGATATTGATGGAAAAATATGTTTGTCCTTGCGGTTATGAATACAAGGTTGCAGAGGGTGACCCGGATAGTGGTATAGCACCTAACACTCCTTGGGGTGAAGTTCCTGCTGACTGGGTTTGTCCAGTGTGTGGGTTAGGTAAAGAGGAGTTTGAAAAAGCATAAAAACAACAGGAACTGAGGTTTTAAAAATCTCAGTTCCTGTTGTTATATTAGTTTCAGATATTGTACAAACTAAAGCAAATACCTTACGTGCCTCTGCATCTGTGCTTCCACT
>CALAEU010000009.1 GCA_937891215.1 uncultured Clostridia bacterium | reverse complement strand
ATCCTTGGATTTAAAGGTAAATCCTGCACCCGAAAAGCCTTGGGCTACTACGGGTACTAAGATGGAAAGAGAGCACAATATCGTTAACTCACTTTTCTTGTCACCCGAAAAACTTGAAGAAGAAAACTTCAAGCGTTACGAAAGATATAAGTACATAGAAGAAAACGAGGCTATGTATGAAGAATATATGATGGATGATGCAGAACTCTGTATTGCCGCTTTCGGTATTGCTGCACGTGTAGCGAAAAATGCCATAGACGAAGCAAGAAAGCAGGGCATTAAGGTTGGTCTTATCCGTCCTATAACACTCTGGCCTTTCCCGAATGCTCCTTTCAAAAAGGCGGCAGACAAGGTAAAACAGATTATTTCTGTTGAACTTTCTATGGGTCAGATGATTGATGATATTAAACTTGCATCTGAGTGCAAGGTTCCTGTAACCCTTTGCAACCGTGTAGGCGGTATGATTCCGTCACCCGAACAGGTGCTTGAGGCTATTGTTAAGGCTAATAACGGAGGTGCGAAATAATGGTAGTATTTGATAAACCCCATGCTTTAGCAGATGTACCGCTTCACTATTGCCCAGGTTGTACCCACGGTATTGTTCACCGTTTGGTAGCCGAGGTTATCGACGAATTGGGAATTGAGGGCAACACCGTTGGTATTGCTCCCGTTGGTTGCTCTGTTATGGCTTACGATTATTTTACTTGCGACTTTGTTCAGGCTCCTCACGGTAGAGCTCCTGCAGTTGCTACTGGTGTTAAAAGAGCAGACCCTGAAAATCACATTGTATTTACATACCAGGGTGACGGTGACCTTGCAGCTATTGGTACTGCAGAGACAGTTCACGCAGCAGCAAGACGCGAAAACATCACAGTTATTTTCGTAAACAATGCAATTTATGGTATGACAGGTGGTCAGATGGCTCCTACAACTCTTCCTGGTCAGGTTACACAGACTTCACCTTACGGTAGAGATGTTGAAACAGTTGGTTACCCTGTAAAAGTTTGTGAATTACTTTCAAATGTTGATGGTGCTGCTTACCTTGAAAGAGTTGCAGTTAACAGTGTTCCTAATATTAAAAAGGCAAAGGCTGCAATCAAAAAGGCTTTCCAGAATCAGATTGATGGCAAAGGTTTCTCACTTGTTGAAGTTGTTTCAACTTGTCCTACAAACTGGGGTATGACACCTGAAAAAGCATTAAAGTGGCTTGAAGAAAATATGCTTCCATATTACCCACTTGGTGTTTATAAAGATATTTACGCTGAGGAGGCAAAATAATATGAAAAAGACAACTAATATTCTTTTTGCCGGTTTCGGCGGTCAAGGTATTCTTTTTGCAGGTAAATTCGTAGCATATAAAGGTCTTCTTGAAGGCAAACACATCAGCTGGCTTCCTTCTTATGGTCCTGAAATGCGTGGCGGTACTGCAAACTGTAGCGTTATTGTAAGTGAAGACCCAATCGGTTCACCAATTGTAAGTAAACCAGATGTTTTAGTTGCAATGAACTTACCTTCACTTGATAAATATGAAAATGAAGTTGTACCTGGTGGTAAAATCTTTGTTGATTCAACACTTATTGAAAGAAAAGTAAACCGTACAGATGTTGATGTTTACTACATTCCTGCAACAGGTCTTGCAAGTGAAAAAGGCATTAACACTCTTGCTAATATGATTATTACAGGTAAACTTTTAAAAGAAGTAGAAGAATTATCATTTGATAATATTGATGCTCCTTTAGGTAAAGTTGTATCAGCAAGACATCAGGACTTACTTGAAGTAAATAAAACTGCACTCCAGTTAGGTTACGACTACTGATAAATAAAAATTTGAAAAGAGGTTTTCTATTATGGGTTACGATTTCAAAATAGAAAAAGCAACAGTAAAAAAAGAAAAACCAGAAGATAAAGGTCTTGGTTTCGGTAGATTTTTTACTGACCATATGTTCTTAATGAACTACAATGAAGAAAAAGGTTGGCACGATGGCAGAATTGTTCCTTATGGTCCACTTCCACTTGAGCCATCTGCTATGGTTTTCCACTATGCACAAGAACTTTTTGAAGGTCTTAAAGCATACAGAACTGCTGACGGTAAAATTCAACTTTTCCGTCCACAGAAAAATATTGAAAGAATGAACAACACTTGTGACAGACTTTGTGTTCCAAGAATTGACCCTGACTTAGCTCTTGAAGCAATCAAGGCAGTTGTTGAAGTAGATAAAGACTGGGTACCACACAGTGAGGGTACATCACTCTACATTCGTCCTTTCATTATTGCAACTGACCCATTCTTAGGTGTTCACCCTGCACACACTTACATTTTTGCTATTATCCTTTCACCAGTTGGCTCTTACTATGCTAATGGTATGGATCCTGTTAAAATCTGCATTGAGCACGAATATGTTCGTTGCGTAAAAGGCGGTACAGGTATGGCAAAAGCTGGTGGTAACTACGCCGCATCTCTCATCGGTCAGAAAAAGGCTGATGAAATGGGTTACGCACAGGTTCTCTGGCTTGACGGTGTTGAAAGAAAATACATTGACGAAGTTGGTGCAATGAATGTATTCTTCGTAATTGATGGCACAGTCGTTACCCCTTCACTTGAAGATGGAAACATTCTTCCTGGAGTTACAAGAGCATCTTGTATTGAAGTTCTCAAAAACTGGGGCTACAAAGTTGAAGAACGCAAAATTTCAGTTGATGAAGTTAAAGATGCTCACAGAAACGGTAAGTTAGACGAAGCATTTGGTACAGGTACTGCAGCAGTTATTTCACCAATCGGCGAATTCTTTGATGAAGGCGAAAAACTTGTTATTAACAACAATGAAATCGGTGCAGTAGCACAAAAACTCTACGACGAACTCACTGGTATTCAATGGGGTAAAGTAGAAGATAAATTCAATTGGACAGTTAAAGTTACTGACTAATTTGTTTTATAAAACTAACCTGACATTTAAAGCGAAAACTTTAAATGTCAGGTTTTTTGTTGCTATTTTTTGATTTTTAATTCATCAATTTTTAGAAGATATTTATTCACAGTTGCACCAAAGGTTACATTCCAGTCAGTTTTTAAAAGTTCAATTATTCGTTGATAAGCTAAGATTGACTTTTGATAATCTTTTTTGATTTCATAAATATGTGCAATTGCTTCAAGTGAATCTGTAAATCTTGGTTTTGCCTGAAGTTCAAATGATTTCTCAAAACAAGAAATTGCTTCTTCATATTTGCAATCATCTGCTTTGAAATCTGCAATTATTGACCAGGTGTACCAACTGTCAGGAAACTGTTTAATCATATCATCAAGTAACTTTTCACTTTCGTTGATTTTTCCTTCTCTACGAAGAATCATAGCATCAAAAACATAAAGTAACTCTGTTTTTTCTTTGTTGCGGATGTTTTCAATTAATTTCCTTGCTTCATTTGTTCTGCCATCAGCAATAAGTGCAGGTAATAAATATCTGTACGCTCTCATATCATCAGGATATGTTTTGAGATGTTCGTAGTAAAAATCAATAAGTTCATGACGATTTCGATAGTTCCAGTCTGTGTGTGGTGAACCATAAGCATCACGCAAAATATTATTCATACTTTTACTTGTATCGCCAAGTTGTAAAGCTCTCTTTGCATATTCTACTGCTTGAATTTCAAAAGTTTTGGAATGGTGAGCATAAAGCCACGCAAGTAATTTAATTGCATTGACATTCTCACATTCTCTACTTAATTGTTTTTCGAGAAAATATTTTGCATTCTGAAACTCACTGTCTGAAAGAGTTGATTTTTCGTTGAGCATATTTTCAATTCTTTCATATTGCGATTCTTCTGTGAATTCAAAAAGTTCGTCAATACTCACACCGAAAAAGACAGATATTTGTGGAAGTAACGATATATCAGGCATTGTAGTTTCATTTTCCCAACGAGAAACTGCCTGATATGTAACGCCTAATGCATTAGCAAGCGCTTCCTGTGTTACTCCTTTGTTTAACCTTAATTGTTTTATTTTTTTACCTATTTCCATAAATTATCACCTTGTATTTAATTTCGGTACCGATGGCTTTATTATATGTGAAATAGTTAAATTAAGCAATAAACAAAAGGATGATAATAACTAAACTAAACCAAGAATTATTTTAATTTTTTTCTATGTGCATTTTTGAAAACTATGTATGGGATTTGTAAGGTTATTTTTTTGTTGAAATATAAACGAAAATGTGTTAAAATGTTTTGGAATATATTTTGGTAGGTGAAAAGTGTGTCAGAAACTTCACGAAAAATCATACAGGGTGTAACAGAACTTGGTGCAGAAAATGGTATGTATGGTATGACAAGCAAAGCCATTTCTAAGAAATGCGAGTGTTCTGAAGGTGTTATTTTCAAGCATTTTAATACTTTAGATGAACTTAAAAAGCAAGTTTACTACAATATTGACAGTGAAATTTACCAGTCAATTAAAAATGTGAATATAGATGAAAGTGACATTAAAGCAAGTGTGTGGAATATCTGGAATAAATATTTCGAGTTTCTTTTAATGAATCCTACCAAAACAAAATATTACAAAAACTTCCGCAATTCCAATCTTTACATAAGTCACGAACACGCAGAAGATAATGACCATTATCACACAATAATGAGTGCTATAAACGAGATTTCTGAAAGATTCGGGCTTTACAAAAAAATAAATTATGATGTTTTGTGGTTCTTTATTATAGATAATTCTCTTTCTTTTGCTATGAGAATTTCTGACGGAAGCATTGAGAATACAGAAAAGAACAAACAAACTATTTTTAATATCATCTTTAACCAGATTATAGATGAATTAAAGAAAGAGGACGAAAATGGCTGATAATAACGATTTTTCATTTGGTAATCTTGGTAGCAATACTGAAAAACGCGATTATAATACCGACTACCTTGACCTTCTTAATGAAACAGAAGTAGATAGTGAAAGTGTTACTGAAAATTCACGAGATATTTTTAGTGATTCTTCAAAAGAGAATAATATGCGAACTTTTCTTAATAACCCTTATGCAGATGATGTCTGGTCAAATTCTGAAGATGAACCTGAGGATATTTTGACTATAACAGAAAACCCAATAGAATATGAAGATGTTTACAGTAACAGCGATATCTCTCTTTCTAAATTAAGGGCTTCAAGACGTGCAGAGTGTGAAATTGAATATGAGGATATTCCTATTGCCCCAAGACAACAAAGACCAGCGCCTACTGCAATAAGAAATCAGAGAATGGATTTAGACGAAGATGAAATTTCAGATTATGAAATGCGTCGCGGTAAACTTGTTCAGGAAAGAAAGAAGCAAAAAAGAAAAGTACCTAAATTTGTGGTTGTTTTAGCAGTTTTTCTTGCAGTAGTTATAGCATTCGGTGGCGTTTTGTTAAGCTCTGCAAGTGGTATTGTTGACAACTTCACAAAGGGGGAGGAAATTGAACACATTGAAAATGTTTCTTCACTTTCAAGTAGTCCTGATGTGAAAAATATTCTGTTTATTGGTGCAGATAAAGAAAAGGGCGGAGCATCAAGAAGCGACAGTATTATGATTATATCTGTCAATAAAAAAGTCGGTAAAGTTATAGTTACTTCAATTCTTAGAGATACTCATGTTGACATTCCTGGCGAATGTGAAGCAAAAATCAACTCCGCTTACGCCTGGGGCGGTGCAAATCTTTTGATTCAGACTATTGAGCAGAATTTCAATATTAAAATTGATGGTTATGCTGTTGTAAATTTTAATATGTTCACTGAACTTGTCGATGGTTTGGGCGGTATTGATATTGAAGTTACAGAAGATGAAGCGGATTATATCAATAATCGCCATAACTACAAAAAAGAAACAAAGCCAGACCATTTTGAGAGTGGCGAAAGTGTTCATCTTAACGGTTATCAGGCTTTGTGGTATGCACGTATCAGAAAACTTGACTCTGACTTTATGAGAACATACCGCCAAAGAAAGGTTATAACTGCAATAGCAGAAAATGTAAAGAAAGAGCTTTTGACAGGTAACATTTTTGGTCTTATTTCAACTGCAAAGGATGTAGCCCCTAATATAGAAACATCCTTAAGTAAATCAGAATTTACAAGTCTTATTTTAAGTATGGCTTCATGTGTTTCAAAAACAGGTCTTGAAATGGACAAACTTTTAGTTTCTCAACAGTTGCCATTTGACGATACCTGGTGGTTTGAGTCTAAATGGGATGGTTCTTCAATTGCTATTAATTACAGCGAAAACAGAGAAATGCTTTATAAAAGTATTTACGAACCAGTAATTGAAGAAGAAACCGAAGAAGACATCACAAATGAATAAAAACTTAATTCCTTTCATATATTTTGTTATAGAATATATGAAGGGAGTTTATTTTTATGGATATTTCTTTAGAGAATACAGAATATTGCAGTTTAAAAAGAACTTATGAAACAACAGTGGAAGAATGTGTGGAAGCAGAGATTTCTTTGCCAGAATATATGCCCGAAATTTTAAGAATAGTGAAATCTCAGGCAATACCAAAAATAAATTCATATACTACTGTCGGTGAGAGGGTAACTGTTGATGGTACTTGTGAGTTGAGAATGGTTTATATTGGTAATGATAACTGCATTTACAGTTTTTCACAAACAAGGAGTTTTACACGCTATGCGGAAAACTCTGCATTTCTTGATGCAGAAGATGTAAAAGTGAAAACTGCACTTAATTTTGTTAATTGCAGGGCAACTAACACCAAAAGAGCAGAAATCAAAGCTGGGGTAGGAATAACTGTCTGGGCATTCGGGAAAATTGCAGAGAATATTTTGCTCACAGGTAACTCAGAGGGAATTGAAGAAAAGAAAAAAGAACTTTCTGCAATGTCTTTAGGTTGTAAAAAAAGCAAAATGTTTTCTATGAGCGACACATTTGTGCTTGATAATGAAACAGCCGCATTTTTAATAAGAGCAAATGCAGTTTCTGTTTTGGGCGAAACACGAAAAATAAGTAATAAAATTATGATTAAAGGTGAAACTATTGTTGAAATTGCTTTTGTGCCTAACGAAGATAAAAGTGTAATAAAAACAATAAGAAGAAATTTACCTATAAATCAGATTTTAGAATTTGATGGTATGGAAGAACATTTCACAGGTGATATTACATTAGATGTAACTAGTGTAGATGTAATAATAAAAAATGACTCACAAAGTGAAGGCAGAAGTCTTGATGTTGCAGTTACTGTAAATGCAGGTGTAACAATGTGGGAACAGAAAGAACTTTGTGTTATAACTGATGCGTATGCAATAAATGGTGCTATTGATTTGACTTATAAAAAAATGAAGTTTTATTCTGCACTTGACGCTATAAGAGATACTTATATTTTTAAAGACTCAATTGATGTTAAAAACACCAGTGTCGATTGTATTTTAGACACTTTCTGCGAACCGACTGAACCAACACTTTCTTTTAAAGATGGTCTTATTTCTATTGGCGGTTCTTTAAAGGTTACAATGCTTTTAAAGGATACACTCGGCAGTATTGTCACAACAGAAAAAATGCTTGATTATCGTTATGAAAGAAAATCAAATTGTGGAGATATTCATACAGAGTCTCAGCCAGAAGTAAAAGTATCTTCATTTGAGTGTATCCTGAAAAATAAAGACCAGATTGATGTAAGAGCGGAAATGCAGATAAATTGTTCGGTGTTCGGTGAAACTGAAATTGATGTTGTTACTGAAATTTGTGAAGGTAAAGCGACTGAAAAACGGAGTAACAGTGCTATAACTGTTTATTTCCCGAAATGTGAAGAATCTTTATGGGATATTGCTAAAAGATATAACACAACTGTTGATAGTATTGCTATAGAAAATAATCTTGAGGGTGAGACAACAGGCGAAATAAAAATGCTCTTTATTCCTTCAGCATAAAACACTTGAATAAAACGACATTATATCGTATAATAATAAAAGATTTATAGATGTAGATGCTTTTGAAAATAGCAACATTTTTTATAGAAAATATATGTCTGACCCTAATAGCCCTTTTTATGTTGAAATGGATGATATTGTTCCTGACTTTGAAACAGCTGCCAATTTAATAAAAGAATGTGGTGGATTAGTATTTATTCCACATATATTTGAATATAAAGATAATTCAGAAAAAATATTAGATTTTATATCGTCAAAAAAGTTTAGAAATGTATTCTGTTTTATTTTGTTTACGTCTTTAATGACTGCGGCAATATCATCTCAGAATTTCTTTTTCCAAAACCAGCAATCTTATCAAGCGATGAAAATTCAGGAAAATAAAGTCCGTAATCAAAAACAACTTTTTCTCCAACCTTATCGGTATAAAACTTAGAATAAACTTCTAAATTTTCATCAATAGTTTTATTTTCATCA
>CALAEU010000008.1 GCA_937891215.1 uncultured Clostridia bacterium | reverse complement strand
GTGAAAATAATCTTGTCGTTCATCGTGAAGGCTCGTGGGATTGGCCTGATTGGGGCAAAAAGGCGGATATGACAGCTATCGAAAATGCATGGGTTTACTATGCTCTTTCCGCCACAGAAGAAATGGCAGAAATTTTAGAAAAAAACGATGACTTATCATTCATCACCCAAAGAAAAGATACTATCGCAAATGGCTATAAAACTCTTTGGACAGAAAGCGGCTTCAAAAGCGATGACGTGAGAAAGCCGGATGACAGAGCCAATGCCCTTGCGGTTTTGTCTGGTCTTGCAAAAGAAGAGCAGTATGATACTGTTACAAATGTGCTCACAACCACTGAAAATTCAAGCCCTTATATGGAATACTATGTTCTTGAAGCTCTTTGCAAAATGGGTGAATACGAGAGCGCAGTGTCCAGAATCAGGGATAGATACAAGGATATGGTGAACGAGAATTACTCCACGCTCTGGGAGTTCTGGGACTCCTGGAGAGGCACAAAAAACCACGCCTGGAGCGGCGGTCCTCTTGTAATAATGAGTAAACACCTTGCAGGCATATCTCCTCTTGAAGCAGGCTACGAAAAGGTCAAGATCGACCCGCAGTACAGTATTTCTGATGAAATGAGCTGTACCGTACCGAGTATAAAGGGGCTTGTCACTCTGAATTATAAAAAGACAGGCGACAGCTTCATTATTGATCTTACCGTTCCCGAAAGTATAAAAACTGATTTATATATCCCCAAAAACTCGACAGTAAACATTAACGGTGAGCTGTATTTTGAAAACGGAGAATATAAAAACAGCAACGAAGACGGTAATATCAGTATCACAGAAAAGGCTTTACCGTAAATTTTACACACAAAGCATACAGGGCATCGAAAACCGATGCCCTGTAATTTTTATTTATCCGACGGAATTTTCGTTACCGTTCAGTGTGTTTACATTTGCAATAAGCTGATAATAGGATGCGGCTGTTTCGCCTGCTGCGAGGCTTAATACAACGGAGCCGTCATTAAGAATCTGAATGGAAGCAATGTGACCGAAAACATTATCGGTAAATGTAAGGAACTTATTATTTTTGAAATCCATAATACCGAAAGAGGGCTTTCCGAGATTGCTCTTTCCTCTTACAACACAGTATTCTCCGTTTTCACTTACCTTGAACATATCGGGAGCAAAGCTTGTTTCAAACTCGGAATAATCAAGCTTTGTACTATCTCCTGTCAGAACATCGTAGATCTCGCCTGTTTTCTTGTTGAAAAGCTTTGTTCCTGACAGAATAAAGTCATTTTCAAGACTTCCTTCAAAGGAAATTATTTCCTCGCTTTCCTTTCCGTCATAAAGCATAAGGCTGAAGCCGGAAACGGAATCCTCCTCGTCGGAAGCACCTTCTGCCTTTTTATCTGCGAAATAATATACGCCCTTTTCTGTTCTGAAGAAATCAAGGGAAGCTACATCAAGGATATATCTGTTATTATCCACATTCTCACCGTAGCCGCCGCTTATAAAAATATCTGTTTTATCTGAGTAGGAGTAATCGTTATAAAAACGGGATGAGAAGAAAAGAATCTTATCATTATCCTGATGAAGAATACTGTCCGTAAACATCTTATAGTCGGTTCTCAGTCTTGCATTAAGGTCAACGATTCTCTGATCCTCATTTAAGAACACCTTGGAGGTATAATCGGAATAAAGATAGAAGCTTTCGCTGTAGACCTTATTTTCATCATAGAAGCGTTCTTTCTCGACATCTGCGAGAAGAAGAAGCTCGCTTTTTGAATCATATGCCTCAAACTGATCGGTTACTTTGAAGAAGGCATACTCATAAAGGAAAATATCAGGATGATTTTCGTTTGTAAAAAGACCGTATCCGATGTTTCTGCCGTCTGCAACCGTTGTATATAATGTCACGGGAAGCTTCTGCCCGCTCATAACAACTGTAGCATTAATAACTTTAACATCTGCAATCTTTTCAATAACACCGTCTGAAATTCTGTAAAAATCAACCTTACCGTCTTTTGACATTGAATAAAAAACATTTTCAACATCAGTTTTAAGAAGCGGAAGACCTACTGCAGTGAATGTTGAGAACACATCCTCATATGAATTCGAGGGGACATCGACCGAGGTTTCTCCCTCCTGATTGTCTTTTATCATTTTGTTTATATCAACAACGCCTGTAACGGTAATTACCGCGAATACCAGAAGCACGGCAAGAAGAGCCGTCAGAAGTGCCTTATATCTTTTTATCATAGAAATTCTCCTTTACAGCATATAATCTGTAGTTTCAATAATTTTATCTTCTTCTCCAACTTCTTCTACTTCTATTCTATCTTTAACTCTATCATATATAGCATCGCTAATTAGGACCTGTCCCTTCTTAGCATTAGACTCAAGTCTTGCCGCAGTATTTACTGTATCACCAATAGCAGTGTAGTCCATTCTGAAATCGCAACCTATATTACCCACAACTGCAGAACCACAGTTTACGCCGACACCGAAACCAACCTTTTTACCATAGCGTTCAATACATTCTCTTTCAATTTTATTGCCACCACTGACAATATCCCACGCGGTAAGAATTGCTTTATAAATATAATCTTCTGTGTCAAATGGTGAATTGAACACTGCCATAGTAGCATCACCAACAAACTTGTCGAGTGTACCACCGTGACGGAAAATACAACGGGTTGTAAGTTCTAAATAATTATTTAAAATATCAACAACCTGTTCTGGTTCAAGACTTTCTGAAAGAGTTGTAAATCCACGAATATCAACAAACATTACAGCAATATCGCGATTTTCACCACCGAGTTTTAACTCATAAGTACCATTTTTTGCTATTTCTTCAACTACCTGTGGTGCTACATATTTACTGAATGCTTTTTCAATACTCTTTTTTGCTTTTCTTGCTTTGTAGTAGTTGACCGCAACATAAAGAATTGCAATTACTACCGCTAAAACAGGTACTGAAAGAACATTCATCATATATCCCTGATTAAAGAGAATATATCCTGCTAAAAGTTTTAATATTGCAGTAGCAAGACACACAATAATTGTTTTTGCTACACTTAAATTCCAGCAAAGGTATGTAATAAGTGCAATAACAACTGCACTCAGCAGAGCATCAACTACCTCGTTTACATTTTTTAAAGTTCTGCCTTCAATTATAGCTTCTATAACATTGGCATGAATTTCAACTCCATACATCTGACTGCTTCTGTCAACAGGAACGAAGTAAGCGTCCATCATACCTGCAGCATAAGCACCAACTAAAACTATGCAATCGTCAAATGCATTGGCAGGAACATTACCCTCTAAAACATCAACAAGCGAAACATTTTCATATTCACCGGGGTTACTACTGTAGCGAAAATTCATAACACTGCTATCGGTCGGGTAGTTTATTTCTTTACCCTGTGACTCCATATATTTTTCATACACAGCGGCACTGAAACTTTTTGCAGTAACATCTTCTGATTCGCTGAATGACAAAAAAGAACTTCTTATAAAACTATCATCATTATCCATAAGTGCATTGACAAATCCTGTATCTACTTCCCTTCTCAAAGACTCATAAGGTAAAACTTTTTCTTTCACAGTCATTGAGTTTGCCATTAAGTTACCCTCTTCATCTTCTTCGAGTTCTTTTGAAAAAACATAACTGAAGCCGCAAACTACATTGCCGTATTTTTTACACGCTTCTGCAAACGCTTTGTCAGTTTTCGCATCTTTTTTACTTGAAAAAAGAATATCAAATCCCACTACTGCAGGACGGATTTCTTCTGACACACAAAGAGTATCTAAAAGCTTTGTATAAACAGAACGGTCCCAGGTAGAAATGTCACCTAATTTATTCATTGTTTTATCATCAATTTTTATTATTCTTATCTGCCCCATAGTGTCAGAATGATGATGATATAAGACATCTTCTGCCGTTTTATCTGCTACACTTAAAAGATTTAAATATACCGCTAAAAAGGCAATAACACCCGCTAAAATAGAGGCTGAAATTCTTTTTATAAGTTTCATACAAAACCACCAATTTCAGAAAATAATTATACACTTTAAATATACCATAATATACATAAAAAATCAATATTTTGCAATATGTTTTTTGTTGATTTTCCACTTAAAACTTACACACTTGACACTTGCAACTTTAAAGCCACTGTGCTATACTATCATAAAAATTCATTTCGGGTTGGAGTATTTATAAAATGCTTGAAAAACTTCGTGAAAAATTCACTTACACACAGACAATTGTTCTGAGTTTCGCATTACTGACTTTAATAGGTGCCACAATACTGACTTTACCTGTTTCTTCTGCTACAGGCACTATGACACCTGTTCTAAATGCACTATTCACTTCAACAAGTGCCATAAGCGGTGCCGGGCTTGTAATTTACGACACATATACCCACTGGTCACTATTTGGCAGAATAGTAATTATGATACTTATACAAATAGGTAATTTAGGATTTATTATTGTTATTTCTATGTTTTCTCTGTTTTTAAGAAAGCGTATAGGAATTTACGAAAGACGCGTTCTTATGCAGTCAGAAGGTACACTTCGTTTAAGTGGTGTTGTTAAACTTTTAAAGCGAATTTTCTTTGTTACATTTATTACCGAATTTATCGGTGCTGCAATTTTAGCTATAAGATATTGCAGTGAATTTGGCATTGGTCCGGGAATTGAACTTTCAATTTTCCATTCCATTTCCGCTTTTTGTAACGCAGGTTTCGATTTAATGGGCATCAGAGCACCGTTTTCATCGTTAACTTCTTATCACGATGACCCGCTTGTATGTGTAACATTGATAGTACTTATCATAATCGGTGGTGTCGGTTTTCTTGTATGGGATGATGTTATCAACCATAAATTTGATTTTCAGAAATATTCACTGCACTCAAAATTAGTATTTGCTACAAACTTTATTTTGTTTGTTGGTGGTGCACTACTCTTTATGATTTTTGAAGACAAGAATTTGTTTGAGGGTCTTCCAATATGGGAGAAAGTTTTAAAAGCATTTTTTGCATCAGTAACACCGAGAAACGCTGGTTTTGCAACCCTTGACTATACACAGGTTTCTCAGGGCAGCGAAATGCTTACAGACCTTCTGATGTTCATTGGTGCAGGTTCAGGTTCAACCGGTGGTGGTATTAAAGTTACAACCGTTGCGGTTCTTTTCGTTTTCACAATTGCTGCCGCAAGAAACAACACACACCCACAGGTGTTCAAGCGTTCAATCCCAACAGAGGTTTTAAAACAATCTGTTGCTATTTTAGTTATTTATATTATCGCGGTATTCACAGCAACTGCTGTTATATGTACCGTTGATGACTTCTCTATTACTGACACAATTTTTGAAACAATTAGTGCTATAAGCACATCTGGTCTCTCAAAAGGTATAACTACAGAACTTTCAGGAGTTTCAAAACTAGTCGTTATCGCTCTTATGTTTGGCGGTAGAGTTGGCGGTTTAACCCTTATGCTTACTCTAGCAGAAAAGAAAGTAAATACACCAATAGACAGACCAAAAGAAAATGTTATTGTAGGTTAAAATTTATTTTATACAGGAGAAATAGTTATGCAATCAATACTTGTAATTGGCGTAGGCAGATTTGGTAAGCATTTAGCAAAAACAATGCTGGACCTTGGTAACGACATTGTTATAGTAGATAAAAACGAAGAAAAAGTTGAAGCACTCAACAGTATTTTCCCCGACTCATTTATCGGTGACTGTAAAAATGAAGGTGTCCTTCGTTCATTGGGTATAAATAACTTTGATATTTGCTTCGTTTGCATCGGCAGAGATTTTCAGGCTTCTTTAGAAATTACATCTTTACTTAAAGAGTTAGGTGCTAAAAAGGTGGTTTCTGTTGCAAAGCGTGACAGACAAGCAAATCTTTTAAAGAAAATCGGTGCAGACGACACAATCTACCCTGAAAGGGAAATAGCAGAAAAAACAGGTATTAAATACAATGCAAAAAACATTTTTGATTTAATTCAGATTACCGATGAATATGCAATTTACGAAATCCCTGTTTTAGTTAGTTGGATTGGCAAAACAATTCAGGAAGTAGATGTCCGTAAAAATTACAAAGTCAACATTATCGTTATTAAAAATGGTGACAGAGTAACGGGTGCTCCCGGTGCTAACTACAAATTCGTTGAGAATGACCACATAATGATTTTGGGCACTCAACACGATGTATTTAAATTAGCAAATAAGACATAATAAAAAAAAGCTATCAGCAAATCAATGATTTGTTGATGGCTTTTTAAATTTTATATCTTCTATAGGTAACTGCGCAAGTATTATTGCTATAAACACAAGTACACAACCGAATATTTCGTTACTTGTAAGTCTTTCACCAAATACCGCACCTGAAAGTGCCGCGAAAACAGATTCAAGACTCATTAAAAGACTTGCAACTGTCGGGCTTAAGTTTTTCTGAGATACAATCTGCAAGGTGTACGCAACACCTGATGATAAAACACCAGCATAAAAAATTGAAACAAACGCATCTTTAATTAAAGAAAAGTCTATCGTTTCAAAAATCAACGCGGTAATAAGTGACAATATACCGACAACGAAAAATTGTACCAATGAAAGACGGACACCGTCAACTTTTTTCACGAAGTGGTCAATTACCATAATGTGCACACCGAAACAAACTGCACAGAGTATGAGCATAAAATCGCCAAAATTCAAAGCACTCGTTTCACTTACGCACAAAAAGTACATTCCCACGACACCGAGTGCTATGCACACCCACATAAAAGGCTTGACTTTTCTTTTCAGAAAAAGACCTAAAATTGGTACTGCCAATATGTAAAGAGTAGTTAAAAATCCCGATTTACCTACCCCCGATGTAATAATTCCGACTTGTTGCAGTGCAGATGCAACGAACAAAACAACACCACAAAGAGTACCGCCCAATATTAAATCTTTTGAAATGAACGTTTTATATTCGTTGTGTTCACCTGCACCAAATTTCTGCCCTTTTTTATAAACTACCAGAGAAACCGGAATAAGTGTTAAAACACCTAAAAAAGAACGCGATGCCAGAAATGTAAATTGACCTAAAATATCTAATGCTTCACGAATTTCGAGTACGTCTTCCATTCCTTTTAAGGTCATCTTCGCAACCTCAGCACCTTTTCTAGGAACCGTAACTGCAAGACCTTCC
>CALAEU010000007.1 GCA_937891215.1 uncultured Clostridia bacterium | reverse complement strand
TAATACACCTTTCGCCGCGTTCTGCGTTTTGGCTGTTGGGGTTGTGAGACTTGTAGTATATTGTATAACTTTACGTTCAAGTTCTTCAAAACAAACGGTACACTCTTTAAATTTATATCCATGACTTGTTTCTGTAGGTGGAGTTTCAATAATCCAGTCACTTGACTTATGCCCCGGAGCTTTAATAGTAGAGCCATACTCAACAAGCAAACCACACGAGCTACACTTTTTGTCACCAGAATAACCATCAACAGTGCAAGTAACAGTTCTTGCATTTACAGTTTTTAACTGATGCTCATTTTTAGGGATAACTGTTCTTTCTGCTTCCTCGCCACAAATAATACAAGTTCTATAATTATAACCTTCATTTTTACAAGTTGAAGCTTTACCTATCAACCATGCTCCACCAGGAGTATGTATATTACTTACTGGAATTTTTGTAATATTTTTTCTACTTTCGCATTTTGTACAATGGTGAGATTTCAGACCAACATCTATACAAGTTGCCGGTACATCTACTGTCCACTCATTTGAATAGTTATGCCCTGTCGCACTAACCCTTTCCCATTTACGAGCAGTACAACCACTATCTTGGCAACTCTTGATTCTTATACCATCAGTTGTACAGGTTGGTTTATTCAAATTATCGTAATACCAACTACTCCAGTTATGATTTCCTAGTGCACCAACCAACTTTTCTTCAAAAATATAACCACAATTTTCACAAATAAGGGCGTCTTTACCATTTTTAGTTTCTGTAGGAGAAATCAACGAAATCCAGTTTTCACTTTTTTTATGAATAACTTTTGAAAATGAGTTTTCTTTTTTTGTTGTTAAAGTATATTTGGGAGTTGTTGAATATTCACCACTAAGTGTACAACCATCAAATCGCAAACCATAAATCGCATAATTGTTATTACCTGTTGCCTCCAAAACCTCTTCGGGGGTAATTATTACTTTTTCTTCGTTCGTTTCAGGATTTAAACTATAAACAGAATTCTCTGTTGAATAATAAAGCAGACCATTACCACTTGCAAGTTTTGAAAAATTATATTCCCATGTTGTGTTATCTTCGACGTTTTTCCAATTATCAAAAATTTCTTTCAACACTACAGGAGCACTGTCATTTATATCATTTAAAACTGTTAGTTTACCTGTTCTGTGTGTTTGATTTTCAGACATATAATCACTATCTATATAGTAAATTTTGTTATCAACAAGTTGGAATGCCGTAAGTGAATCCTGCCAGAAATAATTATCATATTTAGTACTTTTCGGAGTAGTAATGTAATCAGTTCTACCAAGAATTCCGTATTTGTGACCTGTTTCTTTTATACCTTCTGTTGACCTTAAAAAGTTATTGTGAAAAACCTGACCACTTATGTCATTGGTCACATCATCCCAAGTAACATCTACATGGTATGGTTCACCGTCAATATAAACAATATTCCAAGCATGCACTAATTTATCTGACGAGCAATATTGTGATTCAATACCCACTCTTTCCAATAAGTAATCATACGCCAAGGCATAACCCATACAAACTGCTACACCTTCACCCAATGTACCGTAAATATTAAAAACTTTATTTGGAAGAGTATCATTTTCTAAATTTACAACATCATACCCACAATATGTTGCAAGTCTATCGTGTAAAAGTAACGCCTTTTCAATATCATTTAATGTGTCGTTACCCTCAATTCCCTTTAACAGCATGTTAGCTGTTTTCATCGCAGAATTATAATCTCTGACAAAATCTTCAGGTCTATCGTAAATATATGAACATTTAAGACCTATAATAAAACTATCATTTTTGCCACCTAACTCCGCTATAAATCCTGTTGCTCTGAATAATTCTGGACTTTCATACCATATAAATTCGCATATTGAAGAATATAAATCAGCATTTGAAGGAAATTTATATTTACTTAAATCCAGATATCCATACCCATCAGGGTCAGTTAAATTGCTATCGTCAACCATAAACTGATAGAGCACATCATTTTTGAATGCAACCAAATCGGGTATATAGTCATTCA
>CALAEU010000006.1 GCA_937891215.1 uncultured Clostridia bacterium | reverse complement strand
AAACGAGTATATTTTCTCTTGGATTTGTAATTTCACCTTTAGACTGTTTTTCTTTATAAAGCTCCTGTAATTTCGGTCTTTCTTCTGTAAAAAGGTCAAGATCTACACCGCTCATTCTGAAACAAGTTGTCATTGGCTGACAAAGTCCATCACTTTCTCTGCCAAGCTGAAAGTCACACCCTGCAAGGTAGAATAAATCTCCGTCACCCGTTGCATCAACAAAAAAATCTGCTTCTACTGTAAAATGCTGACTCTTAGCAATTATTTCTACTGCAGTTATTTTTTCACCCTGCTTTTTAACATCTGCCAAAACACTGTGAAAAAGCACATTTACCCCTGCTTCAGTGGTCATATCATCAAGTACAATTTTAAAATATTCTGAGTTAAATTCGTGGTCCTTGCAATCAGTTACATATTTGTCGTGGCGTTCTTTCATTTCTTTAAAAATACCCTGAGAAAGATATTTTTTATTTTTTGCCGCTTCGCCCCAATATGGCTTTGTCCAATAAGGCATAAACGGGTAAACAAGGCAATTTGAAATGGCACCGCCAAGACATCCCGATTTTTCAACAAGTAAAACAGTAAGTCCTTCGCGTGCCGCGCTTACTGCCGCCGCAACACCGGTAAGTCCACCACCGACAACAACAAGATTATATTTCATAACCTTCACCTCAGATTAAAGAGTTTTATAAAATCTTTTAAAAATTTTCAATCACAATTGTAGCACAACTAATAACTCTTTTCAATCTGTTTGTTATTTATCAATTTGCTTTTATACTCTTAAAAATCAACAGGCCTTTTATAATTAAAAACAAAAACACTAATATTAAAGCATATACCTCTCTTGTTATTGCAAAAAGAAAAACTATCAAAATATTAAAAATAACAGAAACAACTGTTACCGCTTTATTAACTTTTTCTTTTCTGATTTTTACAAACATTATTTTTGTAGCACCAATTAAAAGAAGTGCTAAAAACATCACCCAGTAAACCGTTTTATTAAACGATGAAATTTCGGTATAATTCAGTAAGCTTACAGAATAGATAATTCCGTTAACCGCATCAGGATAAAGTGGCAGAAATATAAGCAAAACATAAAACAAATCAACTACACCAAATAATAACTCACATATATTTTTTATGTTTGTTTTGTTTTCTTTTTCTGCTATAAAAAGTAATTTTTCACTTGATAACAGTTCATCTATGCTGACTGAAAAATATTTGGAAATTTCTTTTAATGATTCTATGTTAGGATAACCCCTGCCCGACTCCCATTTTGAAACTGCCGTTCTTGAAATATATAAACTTTCTGCTAATTCTTCTTGAGTAAGTCCCCTGTTTTTTCTTAATTCCTGAAGCTTTTCATTAAATTCCATTTTATTTACTCCAATTTTCATTTAATAAAACTACTGCTTTATAAATGTTAAATAATCCTATACTTAAAAAGCATGCACCAATAATATCTGTTACCCAATGAACACCCGAAACAAGTCTTCCTGTCACCATAAACAAAGAAAAAAGATTTGTCATAAGTACTATCATTTTCTTTGTTTTGGGGCTTTGAAGTCTTTTGTTGCTTTGTAAAATAACTGTTGGCATAACAGATAACACTAAAAGCGTAGTTGATGATGGATAAGAACTTTCTAAAATCCCGTTTATTAAAATCGGTCTGTAATTTATAGGTATCATTTCAAATATGATGTAGCCCGATATTACTATTATATAATAAATTCCTAAAGCAATAATATCAAAATCTACTTTTAATAAACTTTTTCTTTTTATTAGCTGAATCAAACCAACACCACCAAAAAACATACAAATAAATATTGGCACTAACCCTGCCCAATCTGTTATATTATAAAGTATCATATTTACTTCAGTTAAATTGTTAAACCACGTGTTAAGGGTGGCAAACCCTACGCTTGTTCCGTTTACGCCGACTGTTTTTACATCTATTAACTTAACTGCAAATGTCCACGTAATAAATAGCGCAATGAATATTACACCTGAAATGAATGAAATTTTACATTTTCTTTTCATAAAACTTATACCACCTTTTGTTTTTATAGCTTCACAGTAACAAAAGTCGTAATAAAAGTAAAGCATCCAAACGTTTTTTTCGTGATACTTTTCGTGTCATTTATATATTTTAATTATTACTATTCTCTTGACTATAAACCAAAATAATTTATAATATTTATAATTAAAATTTTTGTGGTGATTGAATGAATACATATTTCAACGAAATTACAAATAAGCCTGAAAAACTTCAGGGAAACGGAGCTTATGAAAAAATGCCTGCCGGTGCTCTTTGTGGTAACGGCGACCTTGGCATTGTTTTAAGTAATGATGAAAACGACCTTATTGTTCATATTTCTAAATGCGATTTCTGGAAGTTTGTACCAGGTGCGCACAATGACGGTGGCATAAAAGCCGTTGGTAGTATCCGTATTAAAAATGTCGATTTATCTGATTATAACGTTAAGCAATATTTTGATGAAGGTCTTATTAAATGTAGTTTTTCTGATACAAAAATTGAGTTTTTTGTAGCACCACAAAATATTATTTATTTCGAAATTAAAACACCTGTGTCAAAAAATTCACCTGTTATAAGTATTGAAATGCCTGACACCTGTGACTCTGAAAATTCTCAGTTTACTGAAAATGGCATTAACTGTTACACCCGTGAATTCAAGGGCGTAAATATTAACATTGAAACTGCAGTAACTGTTTGTTTAAAAGAAATAGAAACTAATCAAACAGACGATTGCAATATTTCACGCTACTGTGTTTCTGTCTGCACTAATTTTGATAGTAGTAACCACACAAAAAAGGCTGTAGAAATGGCTTCGGTCTGTGATTATGATAATGACAAAGCAAAAACACGAGAAAAATGGCAAAATTTCTTTGATTCTTCAAAAGTAACATTAAAAGACAAAAAAATAGAAAAATTTTATAATTTAAGTCTTTATCTCCTTGCTTGTTGTATGGGTAATAAAAAATTCCCTCCAGGACTTTTTGGTAACTTTATAACTGATGATTTCTTCCCCTGGGCAGGAGATTATCATATGAACTATAATTATGAAGCACCATATTATTGCATTTTTTCTTCTAACCACCCTGAATTATTTGATGGTTATATGTCACCACTTTACGATATGAGCGAAAATGCAAAAAAATTTGCAGGATTCTTTGGTTGCAGAGGTTACGCTTTACCAGTCAGTTTCGGTCCAAAAGCTCTTGATGTTTTCAGTCAGTCAGACTGTAAAGAGCACGGGGTTCTTTTCTTAGGTCAGAAAAGTCACGCGGCTTACGCTTGTGTAATTCCTTTAATGCATTGGTTTTCAACTTATGATAAAGAATATGCATTAGAAAATTATTATGATTTTATTTTTAATGTTGCATTATTCTGGGAGGATTACCTCATTAAAGAAAATGGAAAATATGTAATTAAAAAAGATGCGGCGCACGAAATTCCATTTTATCGTGGCGAAAAATTCAGATACCTTACTCATTTTGGTCAGGTAAATACTATAAACGCTATTAACTCTCTTGGTCTTGTAAAGTTATTATTTAAAGGCGTTTATAATATGGCAAAGGAATTAAATCTTAATTCTGAAAAATACGCTTTATGGGAAGATATAAACGAAAACTCAAGTGAGTTCCCGACATTTATTAAAAAGGGGAAGAAATGCTTCAGGTATTCTAAATTTGGTATTCGTTGGAGAAATGACAACACAGTAGGACTTCAACATATTTACCCTGCTTCACAAATCGGCTTTAATTCCGGTGACAAACTTCTTAAAATTGCGAAAAATACATATTTTATAAACGACAGAAGACTTGATGACAACGGTTCTAACTCTTATTTACCTGCAGGTGCAAGAATTGGTGTTGACCCCGAATTTTTAATTGAAGGTATTCATCAGAATATTAAAGAATTTTGTCTTCCTAATGGTCTTTTCCGTCACTATGGTGGTGGTATTGAGAATCTGACTACAATTCCTGCAACTATTAATGAGATGCTTATGCAAAGTTTTGAAGGCGTTATAAGACTTTTCCCTTGCTGGAACAAAAACAATGACGCTTCATTTGAGAATCTTCGTGCAGATGGTGCTTTTCTCATTTCAGCCGAATTAAAAGACAAAAAAATTTCTGCAATTAAAATTAAAAGTCTTAAAGGCAGACTTTGTAATGTAGAAAGTTCAGATGTTAAATCTGTTATAAGAGAATCTGGTAATAAAGAAATTGAGTTCAAGAGAAACGGAAATATTATTTCTTTTGAAACTCAGGAAAATGAAACATATTTATTATCATAAAAAAGACTGAAGTTACCCGAAAGGATAACTTCAGTTTTTATTTTACCATCTGTTTTCAACATATTCGCAAAATGTAAAAAGGTCTTTTATTTCGAGTTTTGTGCCATCATCAAGTGTTACATCGCCATTCCACACGCCGTAAACCTGATGGCAATTCATTCTGCCGACTTTAAAATCTACATCTGAATGGTTGTCTAAAGTGGGCACCATTGTCATATTGAATCTGCCATCTTCAGAAATAAATTTCCACGGTTCCATAAATCTGCCTTTAGGGAATTTCTCGACATCTACCGCACCTATTTTATGAATTTTTCCATCATAAAAAATACAGGTTTCTGTTGCGTTGCTTTCATCTCCAATAGCCCAGGTTATTTCAAAACCGAAAAGGTGTTTTTTGCCATTTTCATCATAAATATACTGACTACCGCTTCCCCAGTACCACACCATTTTATGTACTGTATTAACTCTACCCCAGTCAAGAGAACAGAACGCTTTATCTTTTGTAAATTCGTAAACATAATCGCCAACCTTGAATTTACCCTCACATGGCATACAGAGTTGCTTTGTAGTCATAAAATATTTAGTTTTGTCTTCACTGAATGGGAAAACAGTCGTAATACTTTCAAGCCCGTCAATTATTTCCATACTCGCAAAAACTTCAACCGAATTGCCTTTATACTCACCCTTGTAACTGAGAGTTCGCTCTGTTTCTTTAGTGTTAAAATCGAACTCCGTTTTGCCAATTTTATCTTTAAACCGACTGGGTGAATCGGGGATTGAATGAGAAACATGCTTATTTGCTCCCGCGAAATACTGTACAGAATCGCAAATCACTTCACCTGTTTTTAAATTAACAAGTTTTGCAGCAACATATCCTCCGATATTTATATTTGCAAAACTTACAAGAATTTGCATTTCATCATCAAAAATAGTGTAAAAATCCCACTCTTTTCTGCTGATGATACCTTTTTTAACATAATCTCTGTTATACAGGAACACATTTTTTCTTGCCCATCCTTTTGCAAGTAATGTGCCATCGGGTGCAAGCAGAGGGGTTTCTTCTGTGTATTCAATTTGCTTTGATTTTTCTTTCCAGTCCTTAAACGGAATGTAAGTCCTTTTTAGCTCTTCCAATTTATTCTACCTCTGTCTGATATGTTACATCTTCAAACTGCATAGTTACTTCTTCACGAGTAAAATCTTCAAGATTATATCTGTCTGAGTAAAGATTATATTTATCAATTGAAAAAGAAGTATCAGGTTTTAAGGTAATCATTGTGCAACCGCGTTGCGAACCGAGTTTGTCGATACCCGAATACGCAAAATAGTCAATACTGTAACCATAACTGAATGTAACACCCTTATATTTAAATGTGGTATTGTTTACATGGTCGTGACCATTATGTATTGCCTGTGTTGAACCGAGCTCAAGCATTTTTTCAAAAAGCTCGTCTTCACCGTAACCACAACAAACCTGTCTGCCAGTTTCGCCAATTAAGCCCTCAACATATTCAAAATCTTCTGTATCTTTATAGTCATTTTCTTTAAATTCATTCCACGCGTCATCCATTTCAACTAACGGAATATGGAAAAAGACTTGTGTTTTAACAGTACCGAAATCTTTGAACAATCCACCATTTTTGTCACCCTGAATTGCTTTGATTTTATTACTGTTTTCGTCATTCATTCTCTTTATTTCAGAGTCATACCAGTCTACCTGATTCACATGAATATTATCGTAAGTACCTTTAATGCTTTCAATAATATTATCTTTAATATATGCCTGAGAATCAATTAAAATCATAGCTTGAGTTATTATACCATCACTATTTTTAACCTCTATAGTATGATTTCCGAAACCATCAACATCTTCAGGACCAGCCTGGAATAAGCAATGCTCAAATTCACCACTGCCATAAAGAGCCGCAACCGCTTCTCTGTCAAAATATGAATATGCTTCGGAATCATGGTTACCAAGAGTAACATCCCAGTAAACACCAAGAGTTTCCATAAGATTGCCAAAAGCCTTTATTCCACTGTAATTATTGAAAGTACCCGCCGAATATGGCACAGGGAACGCAATATCACCAGTTACGATAACTAAGTCCGGTTTCTCTTTTGTCACCATAAGTGCTACCGCATTAAGTGCTTTTTCGTCTAAATTTTTTGAAAGGAAACCGCCGCCGATATGAACATCAGTAATATGCATTACTTTAAAATCACCGTCAGTTGTAAAACACCAGTTTCCGTTTTCATCCTTTTCAGGTATAAGTTGATTTTCAAATTGTACCTTTTTATATGTACTGCCCTTTTCCAGAAGATTCTGAACAGTCATAAAATTAAGACCAGCTATTACAACTACGATAGCTAAAACTGCAGAAATTATAATAAGTGTAACCTTGCTTGATTTTTTAGTATTTTCTTTTGCCATAGCGTGTCACCTCTGATTTCAGATGTTTTAAGTATATCATAATTTATTGTTCTTTACAATCATAAAAAAGCAGAGATACACCCTTTTATGAGTGTATCTCTGCTTTTATCATTTATTATTTTTTCTTAGTTTATTCTTACAACAAGGTCACTTTCAGGGAAGCAACAGCAAGGGTGAATAAAACCAAACTGTACATCTGCCATACGGCGTTTATCTTCACCTTCTGGAATATAAACTTTACCACTTACAAGTTTACTTCTGCAAAATCCACATTCACCTGTGTGGCATCTTGCAGGAACAACTATGCCTGCACGTTCAAAAGCACAAAGAACAGTTTCATTACTACTTGCTTTAATAACTGTTTCGTTTCCGCGGTCAATAACTGTAATATTATATTCTTCTGCATTTTCTTCAGCCTTTTTACCAGAAGAGAATACTTCAAAACGGATATATTTTTTCTCTTTATTAAGCTTTGGAAGCTCTGTCTCAAGGAATTTATACAATCCACCAGGACCACATACAAAAATACTGTAATTGCCTTCTGGAGCATACTTTTTAATTATATCTGCTCCTACAAATCCTTTTTCAAAACCATCTTCTTCACTGTGACTCAACACATAAACCACTTTGATTTTCTCGTTTTTCTCTGAAAGTGAATCAAGCTCTGATTTAAAAAGAATTTCTTCTGATGTTCTGCAACCATAAAGTAAAGTAAGACTGCAATCTTCCTCACCATCATTTATTGCTCTTGCAAGAGAAAGGAATGGTGTAATACCGCTACCACCTGCAATAGCAACTATATTTTCGGCATCTCTTAACTTACTGTAAATCATATTGCCTTCTGGAGCATAAGCGGTAACTTTATCACCAACTTTCCAGTTATCCAAAATATAATCTGAAACAAATCCATCATTTATACGCTTAACTGTAATCTGATATTCACCATTCAACGCACTTATTGGTGAAGAAGCAATTGAATATGAACGAGTTACAACTGCACTGCCAATTGTAAGCTTAAATGTAAGGTACTGACCTGCTTTAAAATATGCAAGTGGTGCCACTTCACTTTTAAAATAATAACTTTTTGCTATGTCTTTATGCTCTTCAATTCTTGTTATAACAAGTGATTGCTCTTTCGGATGAATGCTTTTAGCTACCTTGTTTACACCAAAATCATCAGTACGGGTTGGTAAAGTTGCCGCAGCACTGTTTATAAATTGCTTTCTCTCTGTTAAAAACTTTACTGTGTTAACAGCATCTTTAAATCCGCCATTTACAGAAAACTTATTCTTGCTCATATTACTTTACCCCCTTTTCCATACCGAGTATTGCATTTTTTGCCGCCATATCACCTGTTGTGTAGCTTGGTGAGTAACCCATGTGTCTTGTGGTATAACCACCTGCAAAATAAAGACCCGGTATACCCTTATCTATCATATCAAATACAATTCTTTTAACAATGCCGTCTTCTTTACTTGCTTCATAACCATAAATTGTACCTGCAGGAGCATCTGTGTAACGAGCATAAGTCATAGGAGTTGCAATTTCGATTTCTTCAATATAATCTTTAATTGCAATACCTGTTGCCTTTTCAAAATTGTCTATCATCTTTTCTGCAAATGCTTGTTTTGTTTTGTAATAATCTTTAACAGAAACATTGCTCCATTCGTCACCTGCAAAAATTGATGTCATATAAAGTATACTTGTGCCTTCAGGGGAACAATCTTCAATTGCTTTATTAAGGCACACTGTTGCCTGAACATCGTTTGTTTCGATTTTTTTGCTTAATTCATAGCACTTTCTGTTATCATTATCAGGATAAATAAAGTATGTATGATTATTAAGACCTATTTCTTCTGCTGAACGGTTAAGACCTAAAAATACTGCAAAGCCTTTTGCACCTAATGTTTTAGCATTAACTTCTTTTTTGAGCTTTTCAGGAATAACATTTTCATCTATTAATTTTGTGTATGCATTATAAGGTGATGCATTACAAACAACCGCTTTTGCGTTTACAACTGTTCCATCATCAAGTGTAACGCCTGTTACTGCACCGTTTTCAATATTGATTTTCTTTACTGCTGTATTAAACCATGCTTCACCGCCATTTTCAGTAAATGCTTCAAGTAAAGCGGTGCTTATCTGGTGGCTTCTTCCTTTTGGAATAACCGCACCATCAATAATATAAGCGTGGAGCATTGTAAAATAGTGAATAGCATTGAGTTCATCTGTTGGCTGACCAAGGTAGCACCAGTAAGCGTTTATAATATCTCTTGTTATCTGACTTGCACCAAGAGATTTTAAAACTTCATCAACAGAGTAGTTTGCTATTTTTAAGAAATCTGTATGCTCTGAAAAAATCTCTTTAATCATAGAAGGTTTAAAGTCTTCAATATCGCTTACAAAATCAAGAGTTTTTTCAATGCTTTCAATAATATCAAAAATCTTTGTAACTACCGCAGCAGAGCCCTTATCGTATTCCTCAAGTTTTGCAATAAATTTTTCTTTACCTAAAGGCATTACATAGTCACACTTATTTTTTTCATCAAGTGTAATAACTCTGAATGCTTCGTCAAGAGCAACCCATTCTATTTTATCTGCCGCTCCAACTTCTTTAAAAATTTTCTGTAAAGGTGACTTTCCTGTAATTGAACCAACACCACAAAGTTCGTGAAGTGATGCTTCAAATTCAAAGCGACCTCTTACAAAGCTTGTCGCAAAGCCACCTGGCAAATTATGGCGTTCAATAAGCAATGTTTTTTTGCCCTCTTTTGCAAGGCGGGCAGAAGCCACAAGTCCGCCATTACCTGCGCCTATAACAATTGCGTCATAGTTTTTAACCATGTTCCCACTTCTTTCATAATAATATATTTTAATTATAACATATAGTATAATACATTAGCAAGAATTCTGAAAATTAATTTTTTATGGTTTCATTTTTGTGAAATTTTTTCTTCAGAGCTCGCCCTGCTACTACGAAAAATCCAACACACAGAATAATCTGTATAACTGTAGATATTGGTGTTGCAAGTCCGATACGGAACAAAGATACCGGCTCAATTTTGCTCATTATCCATGAAACAGGAAGTCTGACACAAATGCCTCCTATTATTCCCTGAATCATAACAAATGTAGTATTACCACAACCGTTAAAGTAACCCATAAAACAGAACAGAAAAGCAGTAAGCACACAGTCAATAGCATACGCTTTTAAATATTGGGCTGCAGGGATAATAATTGCAGTGTCCTTTGCAAATATCCCTGCCAGAATATCACCGTGGAAGAAAGAAAAATATCCAACAACAATTCCAACCGCTAAAGAAGACGCGATACCATAGAACAACGCTTTTTTAGCACGGTCATATTTTGATGCACCAATATTCTGAGCAACAAAAGCAGACATAGATTGCATAAAGGCTGATGGAATAAGCATTATAAAAGCACATACTTTCTCTGCAACACCTACACCTGCTGATTCATTAAGACCTAAGTTATTTACAATGGCAAGGATTACAAGAAAAGAAATGCTGACAAGCAAATCCTGAAGTGCAATAGGGGTTCCTAATTTCAGAATAGATTTTATATGTACAGAATTAAGTCGTATATATTTTCGTGAAAAATTAAATGGCAGTTTTCGTTTTCTTATAACAAACATTGAGAGAACTACGCTCATAGCTTGTGCAAAAACAGTTGCAACAGCAGCACCAACAGCACCCATGTGAAAAACTGCAACAAGCACTATATCACCCAGAATATTCAACACACAGGCTATAGTTACGGTAAGAAGGGGTATTTTGGAATCACCAATTCCTCTGAATATACTACCTACTAAGTTATATGCAACAATAAACAATGTACCAGCGGAACAAATAGCAACATACCACACCGTATTGTCAAAAGCCTCTGCAGGAGCACGCATCAATTTTGTGAGAGCAGAAGAAGCAAAAATCATAATAACTGTCACAATTAAAGAAATAACAGCAAAAAGACTGATACCGGTTCCAATGATTTCCCCGGCTTCTTCTCTTTTTCCTGCACCAATTCTCTCACCAACATATACAGTAAGCCCCATTGCAAGACCGGTAATAACTATTGTAAGTGTCATCATAATCTGACTACCTGTAGATACCGCCGATACAAATACATCGGCTGTGTCCCCACCAAAATGTCCGACTATAAGTAAATCAACCGCTCCATACATCGCCTGCAAAAACAATGCCAATAAAACTGGTAACGCAAAGCGTATAAGTGATGAAAATATTTTCCCATCTGTAAAATTTTGTGTCTTGTTCATAAAATTTCTCCTTGTCTACAAAAAACACCGAGTATGAGTATATCATAATTTATAAAACTTTACAATCTGTTTTAACCTGAGATTGCATTAATAAAAAACTGAAATCCGCACCATAGCAATTTGCTACAATGCGGATTTTCTTAATCTATTTATTCAATATTGCTTAATATTTTTTTGAATTTGGGATTATCTCTGAAATTTTCTGAAAGCGGATACCTTTCTCTTAAAAGATATTTAACCCTGCTTTGCATTTTATCAGTTCCGAGGATGGTTTTTGTCTTTTCAAATGTTGCACCTTTGACAACCGGTGATGTACTTACAGAAACATCCGGTAAACTGTCAAAAATTTTAGCAAGTCTTACCTCTTCCTCAAAACATTTTAATGCTCCCTCTATGTCACCTTTCAAATACTTTTTAACACCAAGATAACCGTAGTCATAAATAATATGATTAAAGCTCTTTCCGTAATCTTCATCCGGCATAACAGCATGAAGTAAGCCGATAAAACTTTCTAAGATATTTTCATCATATTCAGTAGGACCTTCATACATTCTGAATAAACTTTCACCAAGCAATCTCAGAAGTTCTGAAACGCCATTTGCACAGGCTTGCTTTTTCTTTTCAGGATAGTCGTAATAAATATACATAGCCTCGAAGTCTCTCGCGTTTTGCATTAGCGGCATACTCAATAAAACTTTTTCGGCTTCAGAAATATCCACACCACTGCCAGAAATATTACTTAATTTACTAAGATACCTGCACATAAGTTTTTTTGCCCATATTCTTATACTGTCAATTGTACAGTGCTCCTGAATCATTTCGTAAATATTCTCTACCTCTGTTTTTACAGAAATTAAATATTCAGTCTGATTATTGGTACTTGTAAGGCAATTAAGATATTTTACAAGCAAATCAAAATTTCCCGGAAATTCGCACACAGCATCTTTCATAAGTGATGTAACTTCTTCAAATTTATGCTCACTCCAGAGCCTCATATACTCACTGCAATAAAATTCCTGTTTTCTTTCTTGCTCTATTTTGTTGATTCCAAGAAGATTGTCAACACTTGTACCAAAGAAAGATGCAATTGCAGGAAGCATTGTTATATCAGGATATGTTTCATTTCTCTCCCACTTACTTATGCTCTGATTAGTAACACCTAGGAAATTTGCAAGTGTCTCCTGTGTTATGTCTTTTTCCTTTCGCATTGATTTTATTGTTTGACCAATATTGATTGTCAATTAAATCATCTCCATTTTAAAATCAACAGCGCCGTTGTTATCTGTATCGTACCAACTTTTTAAGAGAAAATCAATAACTTCTTTGGGGATATAAAATCAACTGTTGGTTGGATTGTTTGCGGTACGGGTTACTTTGGTTGGTAGAATAAGTAAATAAATAAAAATACACACCCACATGGGTGTGTTAATTTACAACAAATCAATATTAAAGTTCGTTACATATTAAATAAACAAACTAAAACTCAAGGTTTATATTATACTCATTTTTCAAAGCCTCAGAAATAAATTTAATTGCTTCTGCTGGTGATACTTTACCCTTATAAAAAAGTGAAGATGTTTCTTTATCCCAATACACACATTTTGCGGCACGATATATCATTTCATAATTTTTTCTATTCTTTAGTTTCAGATGAATATATCCATCTTTTAAAAAACTTTTTTTACTTTGACTTTTTTCATTTCATATTCACCCCATATAAAACCCTAAATCATAGACAATACAACGAGTGCGGTGCATTTTTGGAATCTCCAGTATATTCTTTAAATGTTAAACCATTATTATCTGAAATA
>CALAEU010000005.1 GCA_937891215.1 uncultured Clostridia bacterium | reverse complement strand
TGGGGTAGAGGTGCTCTTGATATAAAAAATCACCTTATAGGTGTTATGGAAGCAGTTGAAACACTTCTTGAAGAGGGCTATGTCCCTGAAAGAGATGTTTATCTTTGCTTTGGTCATAATGAAGAAGTTATGGCAGAGGGTACACATTCAGGTGCTTATTGCATTATGGAATATTTCAAAGAAAAGGGTATTAAGCTCGATAGCGTAATTGACGAAGGTGGCGCAATTCTTCCTGTTAACGTTAAAGGTGTTATCAATAAGAAATTAGCAGGTGTTGGTGTTGCTGAAAAAGGTCACGTTGACTTTGAAATTTCTACCTTTGCTAAAGGTGGTCACTCATCACAACCACCAAAAAATACAGCATTAGGTGAACTTGCAAAAATAATTTGTAGACTTGAGAAAAATCAGTTTAAAGAAGAAATTACACCAATGATGTCAGCATTATTTACAGAAATTGGTAAAAATACAACTTACCCTGTAAGATGCGTAATGTGTAATGTTCCTATTTTAAAACCACTTATCAAAAAGATTATGATTCAGATTCCACCAGCAGCTTGTATGACAAGAACAACAACTGCAGTTACGATGGCAAGCGGTAGCCCAGCACCAAACGTTCTTCCACAAAAGGCTACAATCAACGTAAACTTGAGAATTATGCCTGGTCAGACTATCCAGACTGTTGAAGCACATCTTAAGAAAATTGCTGGTAAAGATGCTGAAGTTAAATTAGTTAAAGGTAATAATCCTTCAAAAATTTCTCCAACAGATTCAAGAGCATTCAAAACAATTGCTAAAATTTGTAAATCTATGGATCAGGACAATATTATTGCTCCATATCTCGTTATGGGTGGTACAGACTCACGTCAGTATGAACCGGTTTGCGATAATATCTATCGTTATTCACCATTCCCGGTATCAACAGAGCTTCTTTTAACAACTCACGGTACAAACGAAAGAATTCCTGTTTCTGCATTAGGCGATGGCGTTGTGTTCTTTAAGAGATACATTAAAGAACTTACAAAAGATTGATTTTCATTTATAGAAAAGATTTCATAGTGCTGAGTTTCGGGTCTGCGACGCAATTATAATAATTAAATAGAAAATATAAAAAATTCTATCATTTCAGTTTATCGTAAACTAAAAATGATAGAATTTTGTTTTTTATTCAAAAATAATTATTATCAAGCCGTAGGCTTCTCCTTAACTCAGCACTCAGCACTAATGCGAAGCGCTTATTTCATTAACCCATTAGCAACGCACCAGTCGTGGAAAGACTTGAGAGAACGAAGTCTTGCACTAGAAAGGTTGTGATTGTTACGGGTGTACCAGTTAAATGTATCAATGCCTTGAAGTCTTATGAGTTCTTTAGCAGTTGCATTAAAGCCACTGTCGATTGCGTTATCAAGAAGAATGATTTCATTGTAACGTTGTTCAGCAAGTTTCATATCACCTGAAACAAATGCTTCGTGGAATCTCTGGAAGAATGCACCACCGCAAGAAGTAGGTGTAGCCATAACACCACGTGCACCTGCTTTGTAAGAATCAAAAAGGAATGGCATATTTGCCTGAATGATAGTTGAATCAAATTTGTTATCAATTTTAGATTGAATGCCTTCCATAGTACAAGTTGTATCTTTAATACCCCAGATACGCCCTGTTTTTGCAAGTTCACCATAAGCTTTACCACTAATTAAGTGTGGTTGGAAACCAGGGAATTCATAAAGGAAAACGGGGAGAGTAGCGACATCTAAAAGTTTAGATATGTATTCAACTAATTTGTCATCATCGTCGCCTAAGCCTTTAGTAGTGAAAACAAGACCGTCAACGCCAGTTTGTTCCATTTTTTTGATTTCTTCAATATTACCTTCAAGAGTAGGTTCAATGTTAGCAGTAGCAACAACAGTTGTGTTACCTTTGTGTTTAGCAGTAAGAGTTGCAAGTTTAAGTCTTTCTTCAAGAGTTAATTGTGTCATTTCTGAACTACCGCAAACAGCAAAAAGGTGGTCAACACCTTGTGCTACTTGCCAGTTAGCGTACTTTTCATAGGTGTTGTAGTCAATGCTTTTATCCTCAAAATAAGGTGTGAGCATAAGGGAATAAATACCGTCTTTTGTTTCTTTTGTCAACTTTGACATTTGAATGACTTCCTTTTTTTAAAATATTTTTATTTATACATACCATAAGGGCTGTTCCGAAAAGGTACAGCCCTTTGTAGTTTTTAATTATTGAACGTTCTTTTTAAGTGTAGCAAGTTCTTCTGCGAGTACTGGTGGAATTTTATCACCGAATTTAGCGTAGAATTCTTCAATACCTTTAGCATCTTCTTGCCAGAGTTCTTTTTCAACTTCAAGAATGCTCTTGAGAGAGTCAAGTGAAACTTCACCTTCAAGACCTTCAATATTGATGTCTTCAGCATTTGGTATGAAACCAATTTCAGTTTCTTTAGCACCAACTTTGCCTTCGCAACGGTCAATAATCCAGTCGAGAACACGAAGGTTGTCACCGAAACCAGGCCACATAAAGTTGCCTTCATCATCTTTACGGAACCAGTTAACATTGAAGATTTTTGGTGCTTTGTCAGCATCAAGAGTCTTACCAATGTCAATCCAGTGTTGCCAGTAATCAGCCATATTGTAACCGCAGAATGGTAACATAGCCATTGGGTCACGACGAACAACACCAACTGCACCAGCTGCAGCAGCAGTTGTTTCAGAAGCCATAATTGAACCTACGAATACACCGTGATTCCAGTCACGTGATTGGTAAACGAGTGGAGCAAGTTTAGCACGTCTGCCACCGAATACAATAGCTGAAATCGGCACACCGTTTGGATTTTCAAATTCAGAGCTAAGACAAGGGCAGTTTTTAGCAGGAGCTGTGAAACGGCTGTTTGGATGAGCACCTTTTTCTTCGCTTGTCTGACCATTCCAAGGGTTACCTTTCCATTCAACTGCATTTGCA
>CALAEU010000004.1 GCA_937891215.1 uncultured Clostridia bacterium | reverse complement strand
CTTTCTCAGCCAACGTCCGTCAGCTCCCCTGTTTTTAATTGGTATCAAAAATTGTGCACATATTTTTGGTACAAGACTATTATAATCACAAATCAAAATTTGTCAACTATATATTTTTAATTCTGAAAGGAATATTTTCACCAAGAATGCGTTTTGCAATTCTTAAATATGCCATATTACCTTTTGAGTCATAAGGCAATTCTTCGCCTATAGCAGTAAGTGCAATATCATTTGATTCAGGTACAATGCCAAAAAATCTTGCGGTAACAGAATCAACAACATCATCAACACAAAGCGATTTGTGTTGTTTTTTATTAAATCTGTTAAGTACAAGCCTTACATCATTTATACCACTTTTTCTGACAAGCGAAGCGGCACCCGAAGCGGCTCTTATGCTCACAGGGTCAGGTGTAGATACAATTATGCACTTTTCACTTGCCCTTAAAGAAAGTTTAAAACCACTTTCAACTCCTGCGGGCGCATCAAGAATTATAATTTCAAATTTATCTTTATAATACTCTACAAGTTTTTTTACAGAATCCGCAGTATATTCATCACTTAAAGAAAGTGGTGCTGGGAGTAATGAAAGATTTGGTGTTATTCCGATCAACGCTTTTAACGGGTCACAATTTTCAAGTATAACATCGCCCCAGTTATAAACAGTTTTTTCTGCTACATTGAGAAGCAAGTCAAGACTTCTCACACCTATATCCATATCAACAAGAAGTGTTTTGTGTCCTTTTTCTGCAAGAATTCTGCCGACACCTACACATAATGTAGATTTACCCACTCCACCTTTTGCAGAAGCTACCATTATTGTTGACATATTATCACCACTTTCAAAAAGATATTACGGAATTAAAACATTATTTTTATCTACAGCTTCATATTTGTTTTTGTTACCGAAATAGTAATTGTAAACATCTACTGCAACTCTTGACATACCGCCACCTGTTTTAACATTTTCACCTACAACTGCAATTGCAATTTCAGGATTGTCGTAAGGTGCATAAGAAATAAAGAAACCATTGTTACAGTCAACAACAGTACCATCATCTGTTGTTCTTTTAAGTTGCGAAGTACCAGTTTTACCTGCCGCTTCAACTATACAACTCTGAAATATATAGTGAGCAGAGTTTTCTGTACTTGTAAGCACCTGACGCATACCTTGTTTTACAATATCAAGGTCTTTTTCACTTATTGAAAGTGTATTTATAATTTCAGGTGTAGTTTCATAAATAACTTCTGATAAATCTGCAGAAAGAACAGATTTAATCATATATGGTTTATATCTTGTTCCACCATTTGCAATAGTCGAACAATAGTTTACAAGCTGAATTGGTGTAAAAAGGTTATCTGACTGACCGATAGCTGCCTGAACAGTATCACCAGGGTTCCATGTTTCACCATTCGCCTCTTTATTGGCAACACTTGCAAGCATACCAGCCGTTTCCGGCAATTCTATACCCGTTTTTTGTCCTAAACCTAAAAGCGCAGAATACTTATTAAGTTTATCAATACCTAATTCACGGCCTAATTCAAAAAAGTAAATGTTACAGGATTTTTCAAGTGCAGTTGTAACATTTAAATGGTCATGACGGCTAAGACACTGGAAAGTCTGATCTTCAAGCACATAATGATTAGTGCAGTTGTAAGTTGAAGTAGCATCAATCTTTTTTTCTGAAAGTCCAGCAATAGCAACTGCCGGTTTCATTGTTGAACCCGGTGCATATGCACTAAGAAGTGCTCTGTTCCAGAGTGGACTGTCGCCATCACTTGAAAGTTTATCGTATTCGCTGAAATATTTTGTAATATCAAAAGTCGGATAAGATACACACGCTAAAATTTCACCTGTTCTTACATTCTGAACTACTACCGCACCAGCTTCACCGAAAAAGCCAAGATTCTTATTATCTTTAAGTGCTTTAGCGAGTGATTTTTCTGCCACAGACTGAAGTCCTGAATCTATTGTTGTAACAACAGTAGCACCTTGCTCTGGAGCTAAAAGAAATGCTTCTGTAACAGAACCATCGGAAGACTCGGTAGTTG
>CALAEU010000003.1 GCA_937891215.1 uncultured Clostridia bacterium | reverse complement strand
AAGAGCATCAGTTAAAAAGATTGTTAAGTAAGAACCGATAATTGTACAAATGAAGTTCTGACCAAAACCAGCAATACCATAAGCTAACGCTTCTTTTGGTTGAAGGTTTCCGTCATTTGGTGTTGTGCCGTAAACCTTATGAAGTAAATCATTGATTTTCATTTCTTCACCTTTTTTCTTTCAAATTTTTTTATATCTATTGATTACTCAATAATTTCCGCTTTTTTCATTACAATTGGTGTAACTGGAGATGAAAGTTCTCCGCCACGAACTACTCTTTCAGTATTAAGGAAATCATCAACTGTTTCCATACCTTCAATTACTTTACCAAAAGCAGCATACTGTCCATCTAAAAATGTACAATCGCCATAGCAGATAAAGAACTGACTGCTTGCAGAGTTCGGATTCATACTTCTTGCCATTGAAACAACTCCACGGGTATGTGAAAGTGTATTGTTTACACCATTCATTTTAAATTCGCCTTTAATATTCTTTTCACTACCGCCACAGCCTGTACCTTCAGGGTCCCCACCCTGAGCCATAAAATCTTCTATAACTCTGTGGAATGTAAGACCATCGTAAAAACCGTCTTTTACAAGAGTTTCAAAGTTTTCAACTGTGATTGGTGCGTGCTGTGGGTAAAGTTCTATAATAAAATCTTTACCATTTTCCATTGTTACTTTTACTTTTGACATCTTTCTTTTCTCCTTATTAATACTACTTCATTTTGAAATATTCCTGATTTTCAATAACATTTTTCATTGTTGTTGTCATAACAGTTTCATTACCTGAACTATCTTTAACAGTCTCTACTAAAACACCTGTTACTGAACAACGGTAGAAATAATCCACATCATCAATTTTACCAGTTTGTGAATCTACTTTAAGTACAACTTTACCTTTATCGAGAACTACATTTGTAATATCCATTTCTTCAGCTTCACTGAACTGTGGGATATTAAAAATTTTACCATAAGGTAATTTAAGTCTTTCCTCATCCTCGTAAGCAGTTGCAGGGTATGGATTTTTCTCATCATAAGTATAGTTGTTCATTGATAATGTTATAATAAACTGACCATTACTCTCTTTTATTGCAATTGACTTGATATCTTCATAATTTAAATAACAAGCGTTTGAACGACCTGCTAAAGGGAAATAACTGTAATGGCTTGAGCTACCTGTTGATACAACTCTGTTAGATACTACAGGTTCATATTTTTTGAGAGCATCCGCATACAATTCTTCATACTCTGCCTTTTTACCCATAAGTATAAACATTGTCTTTTTGCCTTCTATATAATCAATAAACTCTACTTCAGAAGTATCCAATATACTTTCAGGCTCACTTTTAATTGCTATTTTTGCAGATTTACAAGTAGAAGTTGTTTTCCTTTCAAATCCAGGGAATGCCAACTTTACAGTGTTGAGTTCATTTTTGAAGTATTCAAAAATTTCTTCATTTGTTGCCCCCATTTCAAGACCACTTGCTATTCTTAAAGCGCGTCTTGCATCTTCTGTAGTAACTTTACCGTCACCTGTTAAGTCGTAGTTAACACCAGTCTGAGGTTCATCGAGTTTTGCGGCAACTCTTAAATACTTCTTAGCTTCTTCAACAGTAACTTTATTATCACCATCAAGGTCACCACGATTAAGCTGACCTAAAAAAATCTCAGTGTATTCCTTTGTAAGATTTGCATTTGCTTCTTCGGAACTATCTGCTGCAAAAGCATTAACAGAAAATGCAGTAACCAAAAGACAAATTGCTAAAAGTAAACTTAAAACTTTTTTCATAAAATATCTTCCTTTCTTAAATCCTAATGAAATCTAGGGTAGTTATCATTCTATTTGAACGCCGCCTTTATAAATTTCAGTGTCTGCTTAATAATAAAGTCTTCTTTGTTTTCAACATCTTCTCCTAAATAAACTTTAAATCTCTCTTTATAATAATCACAAGAAGTTGAAAACTGTAACATCATAAAAATATTATCAAGTAAAAACGCAAAAAACTTTGGGTCAATATCTTTTCTTACATCACCTGTCAACTGTGCTTTTTCAATAACTTCTGTGTAAACCTTTGCAGAGATTGATTCGACTCTTTGTGCTAAAAGTCTCGAAAACTCTGTGTTATTACCCGTTGTAATGGCACAGTAAAGTTTTATTAACTGTGGGTGTTTTTTAGCGAATTTTAAAAGTTCTTTTAAAACACTTTCTGCCTTAACCATAATATCTTCATCTGAAGAAGAATGGTGAAGCAACAGTTCTTCAAGTAACGAAAGATTCTCTTTTACAACCATAGCAAAAAGTTCATCTTTATTTTCAAAATATTTATACACCGAACCAACACTTATTTCCGCCTTTTTTGCTATTTGCTGGATTGATGTATTTTCAAAACCATAAGTAGCAAATTCATCTGTAGCAGCATCTAAAACTCTCTTACGCTTTGCTTCGGGAATTTTATCAAATGCTTCTTTGTGAAATTGCATTTCCTGAGAATCCATTTTATGCTCCTTCTTGTTTTTGAATATACACATAGCAACACTATTATAGAATTTTATCATTTTTAAGTAAAAAAAGCAATAAAATAACAGAAATAAGCATATCCAAAAATATGCTTGTTTTTTTGTTAAGTGTGACTACATCTTATAAAAAATCAAATGAAATTTAACAAAAAATCTCTTTTTCTACAAATTAATACTAATATTTTATGAAAATTTTTACTAGTTTGTTAAATCTTTATAAATTGGCAAAAAATCTTGAAATATATATTGTATTATGATATAATTCGTGTATATATTGTCAAAAAATCTTTCACATACAAATAGTTTTAGGAGGTTATTTATGAAACGTTCTCTTTCAATGAGAGCCATCTCAATTATTCTTGCTGTAATGGTTATCTTCGCTACTTCCTCTGTAGCTGCTTTTGCAGCAGAAAAAGAGTTAGGAGGTACTTATGGTTATATTGTTCCAACTGACTCAAATCTTTCAGCACCAAAAACTTCTTACACATTTTACGGTAATTCTACTGTTCTTTATTTTATGCTTTTCAGTAATGGTAAAGAAAACACTTTTTATACAGTAGAAATCTTTTCAAGCAGTGATTACAATCCGGAAAATGTTGTATCAAGTTTTACAAACGCTTATGGAGAAAAGGGTACTGCCCCACTTGCACTTACATGGCCTTTCAAGGCGAATCCGAGTGGTACTTATTACGGAAGATGTTACACTTCTATTATTGATGGTGATGAAGAAACAATAGATACATCTACCATCTATGAATTTACAATAAAACTTAATCGTCTTGGAAAAGAACAAGTTACATTAACAGGTATAAGCAATAGTAAAAATGGCGTTGTAATTAAATGGAATAATTTGAGCACCGCTTTAAAATACAGAATTTACAGAAAAGCAAATAATGAAACTAATTGGTCTACTGTTGCAGATGTAAAGGCAGGTACAACTTCTTATACAGATAAAAATGTAACAAGTGGTGCAAAATATTCTTACACAGTAAAGGCTTTTGATAATCTTTATACAAGTCTTTACGATAAAACTGGTCTTACAACTATTTTCCTTTCAGCACCTACACTTACACAACCTCAGGCAAGCACCAATGTTTACCCTGTTATTAAATGGTCTAAAGTAGCAGGTTGCCAGGGCTACTTAATTTTCAGAAAAGGCGGTTCTCTTAACGATTCAACAGACTGGAAAAAAATCGCTACAATTAAAGACCCTGCAACTTTAAGTTATACAGACAAAACTGCAACCAGTCCTGACTGGCAATACACTTATACAGTTCGTGCTTATAATGGTACTTATGGTAGTGCTTATGATCCAGTAGGTGTAAGTTATAATTACGCTACTGCACCAGTATTAAAATCTGCATCAAGTGTTTATGGTGGTGTAAAAATCACTTGGTTAGACACAAATGCTTCTGCAAAGTTATTCCATATTTATCGTAAAGCCACTGGCGAAACGAACTGGACAAAAGTTGGTACTTCTACAACTGCTTCATTTATAGATAAAAAAGTTGTTAATGGTACTACTTACACTTACACAGTACGTACTGCAACTGCTACCAACTCAAGTCCTTATGACACAAAAGGTATTTCTACTCTTTACATTCAAACTCCAACACTTACAAAAATAGCAACAGCAAAAAATGGTGATATCACTGTTAATTGGAGTGCTGTGAACGGGGTTACAGGTTACTATGTTTATAAAAGTGTTAATGGTTCTAACTGGACCAAAATTGCAACAATCAACAATCAAAAAACTACATCTTATAAAGATACTTCTGCAAAAAAATCTGGCGAAACATATACCTACACAGTACGTGCAATAAATGGTTCTTATGCTAGTTACTTCGTAACACAAGGTATTTCTTCTATGTACCTTACAGCACCTACCGTTACTGCAAAGAACGATTATACAGTAGAACAAGGTAGTTCAGTTAAAGTTTCCTGGAATTCTATTGCAGGTGCTAAAAGTTATAGAATTTACAGAAAAGTCTCAACAGATAGTACGTGGACAACTATTGCGGAAAATTACACAGATAAAGTTTACTTTGATAAAACTGCCCAGAGCGGTGTTAAATACTACTATACAGTAAAAGCACAAAATGGTTCTTATATGAGTGGTTATACTTCAACTTCACTTCTTACAGTACTTGCTACACCAATTCTTAAAGATGCAATTTTAACAGATGCCGGTGTTAAAGTTACGTGGGATGCAGTTGGCGGTGCAACAAGTTATATTATATTCAGAAGAACTCTAACAGGTGCCTGGGAGAACCTCGGTACTTCAACAACTACTGAATACATTGACTCAGCTGAAAATTCTACCACAACACCATATATTTATACCGTTCGTGCAGTTTCTGGAGATTTAAAAAGTAATTATATGATTAACGGTATAAAGAACTTCGTTTCTGTTGATTCAATAGATGCAATATTCGAAAACAATGTTGAAGCAAACACTGCATTTGTAAACTTGACCTGGGTTGCTTCCGGTTCTGACTCTTATGAGATTTATCGTTCAAATAATGGAGGCTCTCCTATTCTTCTTACAACAATTTCTGCTTCAGAAGCACAAAACTTCATTGATGACGAAATAATTCAAGGTGTAACCCATATTTACACTGTTAAACCAATTAAAGAAAACAAACTTTCAATTCCTATCAACTCTGAATCAGTGAAATGGGATCACCCTCCTGTTCCTGTAGTTAAAGTTCTTACAGTTCCAAAATACGCTAACACAGAATACGCAGACAGAATTGAAATATTCTGGGAAGGTGTAGAAACTGCTGAAACTTACGATATTTACAGAAGAACTGCAGATACTGATTGGGTATATTTAGCTACAGTAAACAAAGACAGCGAATACACTTATATTGATACAGACATCGTTACAGATGTAACTTATTATTATAGTGTTAAAGGTGTAGCTTCTGACCGAGACAGTTTATTTGATAATATTGGTACAGAATCTATGCTTAATGGTCCTGTAGAACCAATTCAGGACATGTTCGTTCAATTAACAGATTCACCAAGCGGTAATGGTAAAAAACAAGTTACTCTTGCTTGGGCACCAAATGAAAACGCATCTCTTTACAAAGTAATGCGTAAAACTGGTCCTGATGGCGAATGGCAATTTATGGGTCTCTACTTAAGTTGTGATGTTTTAGTATTTACTGATGACACAATTGAACAAGGTGTTACTTACAGTTACACAATTCACACTTATGCGCCAGACAGACCTAGTGTTGATAATATGGTAGGTAAAACAATTACCTGGACAGATGGCTCAGAAGAAGATACTACAGCACCTGAAACCACAGTTCCAGACACTACCATTCCAGAGACAAATGTTCCTGAAACAAGTGTACCTGAAACTACTGTCCCTGATACAACAGTTCCTGAAACCACCCTTCCAACAACAAAACCAGAAGATACTACTTATGATAGTAGT
>CALAEU010000002.1 GCA_937891215.1 uncultured Clostridia bacterium | reverse complement strand
ACTCTGCAACTTCAGAAGAAAGTGCATCTGCATCAGAAGAACTTTCAGGTCAGGCACAGATGCTCAAACAAATTATTGGTGCTTTCCAGCTTAAAGATGTTTCAACACAGGCTTCTATGGAAATCCCTGAAATTAACAACTACGACCCATCTAACGAATATAATTTCGATAGTTTTGACGACAAATATTAATTTATGGTTATACATTTAACTAAAATACAAAAGAAAGGATGGTGCAAATGAGTCAGACAAAATCAAAACAGGCAGTTGCTCTTAAATATAATCAAGAGCAGGATATGGCGCCTATCGTTATAGCGTCAGGCTATGGCGAAGTTGCTGAAAGAATTATTGATATTGCTGAAACAGAAGGTATTCCCGTTTATCGTGACGACAGTGCTTCATCCGTTCTTTGTATGTTGGATGTCGGGACACAAATTCCACGCGAACTTTATGAAACGGTTGCTATAATTTACGCACAGATTCTTTCAACCGCTTCACAGACAAAGCAAAATACAAAAACAAATAAATAATAAAAAGCGGCTGTAAAAAACTTGCATTTTTTACAGCCACTTTTATTTTGATGAATTATCCTATCATCTTTTTTCTTTCTTCCTTCTCCTTATCAGGAAGAGTTGCATTATAAAGAATCGTCCATAATGCTATAAAACCAAATGTAATTGGAATAAAATAGAATGTCGAATTCAAAGTTATTATTTCAACTTCTGCAATAAGTGATGCCAAAGCACTATCTATAAAATCAGTTATTGTTATTTCACCATTAACCAATGGACTAACTGCATTTTCAAACAGCATCTGAATCATTAAAGAAAAACCTATTCCTGCAAATGATGCTGCAATCACTTTTCTGTTATCTTTACAAGCAAATGCCAACACAACTATTACTATTGCAGTAATAAGTGTAAGTGCTATAGCAATAAATGTTGCAATCAACGACGGGAGTAATGCTTCAATTGATTCTGTCACCTTTGAAGAATCACCAATATCTTTAAATCGCCATACCAAATCTGCCAAATCATAAATTGAAACATTGTTAGCCATTCCTGTTGGCACAGTTTCTAAACCAAACTTTTCCATTGCATTTGTCAGCGTTTCACTTCCTAAAAGTTGACCTATGGTAAATAAGCCCTGTAGTGCTGTTGAAGAAAAATAGTAATAAATCATTGGCGAAAACACCATAAGTGGTAAAACTGCCAACGCACAAAGTGCTGAAACTATTTTATAAACATATTTCATATTTTACACCTACCATCTTATTTCTTATCCCAAGAAGAATTAAGCTGAACCGTTCTGTTGAAAATCATTTTTTCAGGAGTTGAATCTTTATCAACACAGAAATAACCATTTCTCATAAACTGGAATGATTTTTCAGGCACAGCATCTTTAATAGTTTCTTCAATAAGACAATCCTTAAGAACAACAAGTGAATTTTCATTTATAACACTTGGGAATTCTTCGTCTGAAACAGATGCAGGGTCTTCAACAGTAAAGAGTCTGTCGTAAAGGCGAACTTCTGCTTTAAATGCATTTGGACCTGCCCAGTGAATTGTACCTTTAACCTTTCTGCCATCTGGTGAGTTACCACCTTTTGAAGCAGGGTCATAAGTACAGTGAATTGCTGTAACTTCGCCATTCTCATCCAAATCATAAGATGTACAATTAAGGAAATATGCACCTCTGAAACGAACTTCGTTACCAGGAAAGAGTCTGAAATACTTTTTAACAGGCTCAATCATAAAGTCAGATTTTTCAACATAAATCTCTTTCCCAAAAGTAATTTTTGCTTTACCTAATTCTGGCTTTTCAGGGTGAACATCAACTTCTACTATTTCTGTCTGGCCTTCCGGATAGTTATCAATAATAACTTTAAGTGGGTCTAAAACAGCCATAGCTCTTGGTGCAGAGGCATTAAGGTCATCTCTTACACAAGATTCTAAAAGACCATAATCTACAACACTGTAAGCCTTTGAAACGCCTACTTTTTCAATAAATGTGCGGATTGAAGATGCCGGATAACCGCGTCTTCTCATACCGCAGATAGTAGCCATTCTCGGGTCATCCCAACCGCTAACCATTTTTTCAGTAACAAGGCGGATATTTTTACGTTTACTTGTAATGCAGTAGTTAATGTTAAGTCTTGCAAATTCAATCTGTCTCGGTGGTTCTTTGAAACCTATTTGCTCAATAAACCAGTTGTAAAGTGGTCTGTGGTTTTCAAATTCAAGCGAACAAAGTGAATATGTTACTTCTTCTTTTGCGTCTGATAACGGATGTGCAAAGTCATACATAGGATAAACACACCACTTATCACCTGTCTGGTGATGCTCTACATGAGCAATTCTATAAATAACAGGGTCACGCATATTCATATTTGGTGAAGCCATATCAATTTTTGCTCTTAATACTTTTTCACCATCTTTAAATTCGCCTTTTGTCATTCTCTCGAATAAATCAAGGTTTTCTTCTACACTTCTGTCTCTGTAAGGACTGTTTTTGCCTGGTTCTGTAAGAGTACCACGATACTCCCTGATTTCATCTGCAGAAAGGTCACAAACATAAGCCTTACCATCTTTAATGAGTTTTATTGCACACTCATAAATAAAGTCAAAATAACTTGAAGCAAAAAGGCATTTATTCCATTTGAAACCTAACCATTCAATATCTTCTTTGATTGATTCAACATATTCGAGGTCTTCTTTAGCAGGATTTGTATCGTCAAGTCTTAAATTACAAACACCACCATATTTTAAAGCTGTTGTAAAATCAATGCATATAGCCTTTGCGTGACCTATATGAAGATAACCGTTTGGCTCAGGTGGGAAACGTGTCTGAACGCGTGTGTTTACACCTTCTCTTAATTCTTCATCAATAATGTCGTGAATAAAGTTTGACAATCCTTCTGTATTTATAATTTCTTCCATATCTGACACTCCTTAAATTGAGCTTAATCTTTTAATTACTTCATCTTTCCCTAAAAGTTTCATTATTGAGTAAAGATCCGGTGTATTTTTTCTGCCTGTTACTGCTAAACGGATAACAGTTGAAACATCACCAACGTGCCCCTTGAAACTTTCAGGGTTTTGTTTATATTCTTTAACATTTGGTGTAAATCCTAAAGGCTCACAAAGCTCCTTAATTTTATTAAACCAAGTATCTTTATCATCCTCAGTGTCATACACCTTAATATACTCAGTAAGTATTGCTTTTGCATCTTCTGCTTTAATATTTTCAGGAAGGTCGAAGTTACTTATATAATACTCGTTAAACATATATGAGAAGTATTCTTTGACTTCTTCCCATTTAGCAATATCTTTTCTTGGTTTCGCACTTTCACGATCAATGTTTACCATTTCAGTTGAAAATGCTTTATCTTTTGTAAATACCTTGTAGAAATCTTCGTCATATTTCTTTGCCCATTCGCTCACTTGTTCGTAAACCGCTTCTGCTTTCATAACAGAAATAACATTTTTACTTATATCATTAAGTTTTACAAGGTCGAAAAGGCAACCACTCGGGCTCATCTTTTTAAGATTAAACGGGAATGAGTAAATATCCGAAGTAGGATTTGCTCTACGCCAATCTTCAAAGTTTGAGTTAATTAAAGTCAAGAGATATTCTAAAATACTCTCTTTCGGGAAACCTGCCTCAAAAAAGAAACTTACTGCTGCTTCAGGGTCTTTTCTCTTTGAAATTTTTCTCTTGTTACCATCATCTTCATCAAGTTTCATAACTTGAGATACATGGGCATATTTTGGAACTTTAAAGCCACACGCTTTAAAAATTGCTATATGCTTCGGCACTGATGACAACCATTCTTCTGCTCTTATAACGTGAGTAGTTCTCATAAAATGGTCATCGCATATATGTGCAAAATGATATGTCGGAATTCCATCTGATTTAAGTAAAACTTCATCAATCACATTTTCAGGCATTTCAATTTTACCACGAATCATATCTTCAAACATAATTCTTTTATCTTCACTGCCTTCTGAACGAAAACGCAATACATAAGGTTTATTTGCTTTAAGATTTTCTTCAATCTCCGCTAAAGTCAAATCACGACATTTTGCGTATTTACCGAAGTATCCAGTAATCAAAGCACCGTCTTTTTCTTGCGTTGCTCTCAAATCTGTTAATTCTTCTGAAGTACAGAAACAAGGGTAAGCAAGCCCTTGTTCAACCAAAGTCTTTGCAACTATATGATAAATACCTGCTCGTTGACTTTGTGTGTAAGGTCCGTAATTACCGCTCTCTGTTCCGAAACCTGTTACACCCTCTGTAAACTCAACACCGAAATCTTTAAAACCATCAACTATTGCAGAAACGCCATCTGTAACTTCGCGTTTTTTATCAGTATCTTCAATTCTTAAATATGAAACTCCCTCACTTGCATTTGCTGTAAGTAAGTTAACAAGTGCTGTGTAAAAAGCACCTATATGAAGATAACCTGTTGGACTTGGTGCAAATCTTGTAACTCTTGCACCCTCTTTCAAATCTCTTTCAGGGTATCTTTTTTCTAAATCCTCTACAGTTTCTGTTACATCAGGAAAAAGAAGATTTGCTAAAACTTTGCAATCGTAGTTCATAATAAACTCCATTCATTATAATAGAAAATAATATATCATCTTATTATCGCAGAAATTTTCAAAAGTATCAAGAGATTTTATTAAAAAAATGCACTTATTTTTAAATTTTTATATTATCGCAAGAAATAAAATTACCCTGCCGTTTTCGGTTGATAAAAAATAACTTCAAACGACAGGAAAATCTGTATTTTATTTATAATTATAATCAACGCACAGCGTTTCCGCAATTTTTTGAACTGCAAGTTTTTGCGTGCGGACAACCGATGCATTTTTCGCCACGTTTCTTCGATTTTACCACATAGCCGAGAGATGCACCTAAAACCACCACAAGAATTGCTATAATGATAAAGTTTTCCATTCTTAACTCCTATAAACTAATATTATTTATTTGCTTTTTCTTTCGCTTTTAAAGAATACTGAACTTCAATTTTCTGATTAGCTCTGATAATAAGAACAACGATAATTGCTACAAACGCCAATACTGCAATTAAGCCACCTAAGAATCCTGCACCAACAGAGCCAGTTGTAATAAGTGTACCAATCTGGTAAACGAGGAAACCAACTGTAAAGCCTGTGCCTAACTGAAGTGCAATACCACCCCAGAGCCATTTTGCGCTCTTCATTTCAGCATTCATAGCACCAAGTGCCGCAAAGCATGGTGGTGTATAAAGGTTAAACATAAGGTAAGCTAAAGCTGCTGAAGCAGTAAGACCCATTGTTGCGGCAACTTCTGATGCGCCACCTTCCAAAACAAGTTCATCTACATTTATAAAGTTTGTAATGCTGAAGCAAACTGCAAGAGTACCAACTACGTTTTCTTTAGCAATAAATCCTGTAACTGCAGCTGCCGCTAATTGCCATGAAAGAATACCAACTACAGGAATAAGAATGTATGCAAATGGTGAGGCAATAGATGCTAAAATTGAAGCATCTGCAGTTTCAGCAACCTGAAATTTCCATGTGAATGTCTGCATAATCTGTACTAGTGTGTTACATATAAGAATAACGGTTGACGCTTTGACAATATACGCCCATCCGCGACTGCACATTGATTCGAATGCTCTTATAAAACTTGGTACTTTATATTCAGGAAGTTCAATAATAAAGAACGATTTTCTCACTTTGTACCCTGAAACTTTATTTACAAGTAATGCACCAAGGAAAATGAGCACAATACCTGCAAAATACATAACAGGACCTACCCATTTAGCGTCACCGAAAAATACACCTGAGAAAAGTGCGATAACAGGAAGCTTAGCACCACAAGGCATAAATGGTGCAAGCATTGCTGTTGCTCTGCGTTCTTGCTCATTGTGAATTGTTCTGCAAGCCATAACACCAGGCACTGCACAACCAGTTGTAATTACAAACGGAATAATAGATTTACCCGAAAGACCGACCTTTTTGAAAATAGGGTCAAGTACAACAGATGCACGAGCCATATAACCACAATCTTCGAGTAACGCAATAAGAAAATACATTACCATAACAAGTGGTAAAAAACCTATAACTGCAATAACCCCACCTATTACACCATCAACTAAAAGTGATGAGAGAAGAGGGTTTGCATCTGCTACAAGGTCTGCCACCAACGATTGTCCTTTTTCAAGTAAGCCAACTAATAAATCAGCAATCCACACACCTGGGCCATACTGTGAAATCCAGAGCACTAAAAACATAACAACTGCAAAAATAGGAAGTCCTACCCACTTGTTTGTGATTACCGCATCAATTTTATCTTGTGAATTTCTGTCACTTGTAAAAACCTTTCTTGTTTCTACTTCTTTAACAATTGATTTTACAAATTGAAACCGTTTTTTATCTGCATCTTTAACCTGACTTTTGCTTGACAAGTCAATATTACCTTGTACGAAAGGTGGAAACTGCCCTTTACCGATACTATCAATTGCAAGTTTCAGAACTTTTTCAATACCATCAGAAGATGTTGAAACAGTTTCAACAACAGGACAATTTATTTTTTTGCTTAAAAGTTCTGTATTTATTTTATTTTGCTTTTTCTTATTCAAATCGCTTTTGTTAAGTGCTATAACAACAGGAATATTGAGTTCTGAAAGCTGAGTGGTAAAGAAAAGACTGCGACTTAAATTTGTTGCATCAACAATATTTATAATTACATCAGGTTTTTCGTTAACTATATAATTACGTGTTACAGTTTCTTCACTTGTAAAAGGCGACATTGAGTAAGCACCGGGGAGGTCAACTATAATAAGTTCATCCTTTCCAGTGTATAAACTTCTTTTTATAGTGTGTTCTTTTTTCTCAACTGTAACACCTGCCCAGTTACCAACTTTTTCGTTAGCACCAGTTAATGCATTGAACATTGTTGTTTTACCGCTATTCGGATTACCTGCCAAAGCAATTCGCATAAACTCTCTCCTATTCCAGTTAGCAATTGCTAACTCTTACACAAAATTTAAAAAATCAAATTGTAATTGACTCTGCTAATGGTTTATCTATATTATATCTGCCGTCTTTGATAGCAACTATTAAGCTACTCTTCAAACGTGAGATTACTGTAACAGGTTCGCCACTGTAACACCCTAAAGTAAAGAGAAATGAGTCTATTTCATCATCATTAGTATGAATATCTTTTATTAAATATTCTTTTCCTACTTCTGCACCGAATAAAGTCATAAAATCACTCCTACTCTATGTCATATGGTTAGCAACCGCTAACTTCTAATTTTAAATACTGGTTAGCGATTGCTAACTGTTATTATTTTATCAGTTTTGTAAATATTTGTCAATAGAATTTTATCGTTTTTTAAGTTTGGTTTTTAAATTTGTCAGTATGCTCAAATCCTGTTTTTAATTCCTTGATTTTTTTTGGTGAATATGTTATTCTTAATCTTACAAAAGGGGTGAAACTATGGCTTTAAAAGAATCAGGCGAAATGTACCTTGAAACTATTTATATATTAAATAAAAAGAGCGACTCTGTACGTTCTATTGATGTCTGCGAATATATGGGCTACTCAAAGCCAAGTGTTTCACGCGCAGTAGGACTTTTAAAAAATGCAGATTTAATAAATGTAAGTAAAGAGGGGTATTTAACACTCACAAAAACCGGTGAAGAAACTGCAAGAAAACTTTTCGAACGACACACTATAATTTCAGAGTTTTTAATGTCTTTAGGTGTAGATGAAGAAACTGCAACCGAAGATGCGTGCAGAATTGAGCATGTTATAAGTGATGAATCATTTGAAGCAATAAAAAAGAAAGTCAACCTTTGATTGACTTTCTTTTTTTAAATTCCTAAAAGCTCAAATGCTGAACAGAAAAGCGGAACAAACACCAGTCCCGGCAGTAAGTTTGCCACTTTAATTTTCGTAACACCTATAAGATTAAGACCTAATGCAATAATCATAACAGAACCAGCACAAATAAGTTCTGCTACTGCAAAATCACTTAAAAATGAACCCAACAACATAGAAAGTGCAACTAAACCACCTTGAAAAACAAGGACGAAAACTGAAGAACACATTACCCCGAATCCTAAAGATACTGCCAGCATACACGAAGAAATCAAATCAAGTACAGATTTTGTGTAAAGCATTTGGTTATCTCCTGATATTCCTGCATTCATAGAGCCGACAATAGTCATAGCACCAACACAGAAAAGAAGTGACGCGGTAACAAAACTCTGAGAAAATGTATTTTCTTTTGATTTTGTTTTCCTTGATAATCTGTCACCTAAATTTTCAAGTCTTTTGTCAATATCAATAAGTGTACCCACGATTGTACCGAAAACAAGCGACAAAATCATAACAAGCTGATTTTGCCCTTTCATTATACCAGTAACTCCAATTGCAACCGTACAAAGACCGATAGCAGTCATAACTGCTTTATTAAGTTTTTCGGGAATCCCCTTTTTTAAAAGAAGACCTAAACCACTACCTATAAGTACAGTAATTGTGTTAACTATAACACCACTGAAATGCGTTAATATTTCATTCACTTAAATCACTTCCAAACAAAGACCACGGATAATTTATTTTATTAGGAATTTCTGTAAAAGTCAACACTTCATTTGTTGTAGGATGAGAAAATGTTATTGAATGGGAAAATAAAGCAATATCACTGTTTCTATCTTTACTACCATATTTTACATCCCCACAAAGTGGAGTTCTGCGTGATGAAAACTGAACTCTTATCTGATGAGTTCTGCCTGTATGTAATGTGACTTTTACAAGACTTTTATTTTCTGTTTCACTTAAAACTATATATTCCAAAGATGCTTCTTTCACGCCTTTTCTCATTCTGTTTACAACATAAGAACGATTTTTAGAAGAATCTTTAAAAAGCAAATCTTTATATACACCCTGTTTTTCTTCTATAACACCATCGACAACTGCAAGATATGTTTTCTTAAAAGTGTTTTCTTGTATCTGTTTTGAAATACAAGCGGCACTTTTTTTATTTTTCGAGAAAACCATAACACCGCCTACATTTCTGTCAAGGCGGTGTAACAGAAAAACATCGGTTAAACCAAATTGATTTTTCAATAAATCCAGAATACCTTTTTCCCCATTCTGTGTTGTTTCACTAGGAACACCAACAGGCTTAACTATAACAATAACTTCGTTATCTTCAAATAAAACTTTCATTCTTCCAAAATAAATTCCTTGTATTTTTCTAACGCATAAATCTCAACAGTAGCATCTAAAAGAAGTCCATCTGCTGTATATTCTTCACCATGAATTACGCCAGTTTTTCTTATTTCTGCCGCTGCACCGCCTTTACTGAATGGCAAGAGCATTTTTACTCTTTGTCTTGTAGGCGGTAACGCTTTTACGATTTTTTCTAATAAT
>CALAEU010000001.1 GCA_937891215.1 uncultured Clostridia bacterium | reverse complement strand
GAACTTCCCGAGGATTTTATCTGCCCGCTCTGTAAACACGGCGTTGCTGATTTTGAAGAGATTAAATAAACGCTTGACAAATTTGTAAAAGCATATTATAGTGACCCAATGCATACTGTAAAATGGTTATTTTTCTTACGAGATATTTTGGAAGGTTTGGGAGAACGCAGAAGTTTCCGTATTGGAATGAAATATTTAGCCATTTCAAAGCCTGAAATTGCAAGAGCAGTTATAAGAGCACTCGGGCCCGGTACTGCACACACTTCAATATTATTTTCATAGCAAAGTTTTGTTAAATCTTCGCCCGGGTCTGAAATAATTGGCATACCTGCATCTGAAACTAGCGCACAAGTTTCACCATTTAAAATTCTTTCTATAATTTTGTTACCCCGACCTGCTTTGTTGTGTTCATAGTAACTTATCATAGGTTTCTTTATACCAAAATGGTTTAATAGTTTAATAGTAACCCTTGTATCTTCTGCCGCAATAAAATCGCACGAAGAAAGGGTTTCAACTGCTCTCGGTGAAAAATCACCTAAATTACCAATAGGTGTGCCAACAACAAAAAGTTTACCAGCCATTGTTTATATCCTTATTCTAAAATTGTTCCGTCATTTTTAAAGAGTGGGAGTTTCTCTAAATAAATAATATCTTTTCTGTTTGCGGCGTCACCTTCAGCAAGAATTGTCATATTAGCAACAATATTTGCACCTGCTTTTTCTAAAAGTGTCTGAACTGCTTTTAAAGATTCACCAAGAGAAATAACATCATCTGCAATAATAACGCGCTTACCTTTTAATTCTTCTGCTTCAGCGGTGTCTAAATAAAGTTTTTGTTCGCCTTCAGTTGTGATTGAATTTACAACTGCTTCAAAAACGCCTGTCATATAAAGTTTTGGTTTTTTTCTTGCAACAAAGTATTTCTTACCGCTCTGTCTTGACATTTCGTGAGCAAGCGGAATACCTTTTGCTTCTGCTGTAACTATGTAATCGAATTCTGGTGCTTTTTCAAGTAAATCTCTTGCACACGCAACAGTTAATTCTGCGTCACCAAAAATAACAAAAGCACCGATTTTAAGGTCATCGTTTAATTTGCATAAAGGAAGTTTTCTTTCGAGCCCTGCAATAGTCATTGAATGGTACATAATAAACCCTCATTTCAAAATTTAAAATACACTATAATTATAATATATTGTAAAGAAATGTCAAGAAATAATGAGGCTCAGAAATAATTGTTTTAATATGTAGTAATGTGTTGAAAACGGTGCATAAATTGAGTATAATAAAGTATATGTAAGAAATACCAAAACAATTATTTCTGAAGGGGAGGTAAATATGCATATTCCGACTTGTGAAACACAAAAATTAGATATTTTATCATTTAGTGAAGCACTCGAGAACGAAAAGAATGGTTCTTATGAATATGATATAAATAAGTGGATTTATGTTCCTAATGAATATGTAGATTATCGTTATATTTTAGGTACAAGGGGAGAAAATCCGCTTATCTGTATTGGAATAAATCCATCTACTGCTCGTCCTGATGACCTTGACAATACTTTAAAATCAGTTGAAAGAACTGCTCGCTTTAATGGTTATGACAGTTTTATTATGTTCAATGTTTATGCACAAAGAGCGACTAACCCGAATGATATGGACTCTTGCAGTAACGAATTTTTACATAATGAAAATATGAAAGCATTCCGTTACATTCTTTCTTTTTACAAAAACGGACACACACCTGCTGTGTGGGCGGCGTGGGGAACTATTATTGAAAAACGCCCGTATTTAATAAATTGTGTTAAAGAAATGATTGAAATTGGCAACGAGTTCGGGGCGGAATGGTTTACCGTTGGTAAGCGTTCCGTAAAAGGTCACCCACACCATCCGCTTTATCTGAAAAACAATAGTCCTGTCGAAAGTTTTGATATTGAAAATTATGTTGACACTTTAAGTAAATAGGTGTATTATCTACTATGTGTTTTTATGAGCAATAATATAGTATAAAGGAATGAGTATTTTGCCTATTACAGAATATCTCGTAAACAATGCAAAGAATTTCAAAGATGATGTTGCATTAGTTGAGATTAATCCTGAAGTAGAAGAAAAAAGCAGAATGACCTGGCGTGAATATTCACTTATTGAGCCTGGTAATACAAATTCTGTAAGAAAAGAAATGACATGGGGAGAGTTTGACAAAAAAGCAAACCGCTTTTGTAATCTTCTTCTTTCAAGGGGTATTAAAAAAGGTGACAGAGTAGCTATTCTTTTAATGAATAGTCTTGAATGGCTTCCTGTTTATTTTGGTATTTTGAAAGCGGGTGCTCTGGCAGTTCCGCTTAACTACCGTTACACCGCAGAAGAAATTAAATATTGTTTGAAACTTTCAGATAGCAGTGTGTTGGTTTTTGGCCCTGAATTTATTGGTCGTGTAGAAGAAATCTGTGACAGAATTCCTGATGTGAAATATACATTTTATGTCGGTGAAGATTGCCCTACTTTTTCTGAAAGTTACGATGAACTTGTTACATACTGTTCAACAAAAGCGCCAGATATAACTTTAACTGACGATGATGATGCCGCAGTTTATTTTTCATCTGGTACAACAGGCTTCCCAAAAGCAATTCTTCACGCACACAGAAGTCTTGTTCACGCGGCAAAAACAGAACAGGCACATCACTTGCAGACTAAAGAAGATGTGTTTTTGTGTATTCCGCCACTTTACCACACAGGTGCTAAAATGCACTGGTTCGGTTCGCTTGTTGTTGGTGGTAAAGCTGTTATATTAAAGGGCACAAAGCCTGAGTGGATAATTAAAACTGCGAGTGATGAAAAATGCACTATTATATGGCTTTTAGTTCCGTGGGCACAAGATGTTCTTGATGCTATTGACCGAAAAGAAATTGATTTATCTGGGTATGAGCTTTCACAATGGAGACTTATGCATATAGGTGCGCAACCTGTTCCACCAAGCCTTATAAAGCGTTGGCTTTCTGTTTTTCCGCATCATCAGTATGATACAAACTATGGTCTCAGTGAATCAATAGGCCCTGGTTGTGTTCATTTAGGTGTTGAGAATGTACACAAAGTCGGTGCAATTGGTAAAGCAGGTTACGGTTGGGAAGTTAAAATCGTAAACGAAAAAGGCGAAGCGGTAGAAAAAGGCGATGTAGGTGAATTAGCAGTCAAAGGCCCTGGCGTTATGACTTGTTACTACAAAGACGAAAAAGCTACTAACGATGTTCTTCGTGACGGCTGGCTCTTTACAGGGGATATGGCAAGAGAAGATGAAGATGGTTTCATATTCCTTGTTGACAGAAAGAAAGATGTTATTATTTCTGGTGGTGAAAACCTTTACCCTGTGCAGATAGAAGACTTTTTAAGAAAACACAGTTCTATTAAAGATGTTGCGGTTATCGGTCTCCCCGATGCCCGTCTTGGTGAAATTGCAACTGCAATTATTGAGGTTAAAGAGGGCGAAGTTCTTACAGAGGAAGATATAAATGACTTCTGTTACGATTTGCCGAGATACAAACGACCAAGAAAAGTTATCTTTGCTACTGTTCCGCGTAACCCTACAGGGAAAATAGAAAAACCAAAATTACGCGAAATGTATTGTGGCGAAAGTGTTGTTGCAAAGCAGAACGAAATTAAATAAACAAACAAATTACATATTATAGAGAGAAAGATTGAAATTATGAAAAAATTACTTTTAGGTAATGAAGCAGTTGCACGCGGCCTTTACGAAGCGGGTTGCAGAGTTGCTTCAAGTTATCCTGGTACACCAAGTACTGAAATTACAGAATTTATTGCTACTTACGATGAAATCAGGAGCGAATGGGCACCAAATGAAAAGGTTGCTTGTGAGGTTGCTTTTGGTGCAGCGGTTGCAGGTGCTCGTTCATTCTGTGCTATGAAGCATGTAGGTCTTAATGTTGCAGCAGACCCACTTTTTACATCATCTTACACAGGTGTAAATGCTGGTATGGTTATTATTGTTGCAGATGACCCTGGTATGCACTCTTCTCAGAATGAACAGGATAGCCGACACTACGCTAAAGGCTCAAAAATTATGATGCTTGAACCATCTGATTCAGAAGAATGTCTTGAATTCTCAAAGATGGCATTCGAACTTTCAGAGAAATTTGACACACCAGTTCTTTTAAGACTTACTACAAGAGTTTCTCACTCAAGAAGTCTTGCAGAAGTTGGCGAAAGAGTTGATAATGGACTTAAATCTTATGAGAAAAATCCACAGAAATATGTAATGGTACCTGCAAATGCAAAGGTGAAACACGTTGAAGTTGAAAAACGCATTGTAGCCCAGACAGAATTCTGTGAAAAAGAAGCAGTAGAACTCGGTCTTAATACTGTTGAATATAACAGTAAAAAAATTGGTGTTATTACATCCGGTATTACATATACTTACGCAAAAGAAGCTTTAGGTGATAATGCATCTTACTTGAAATTAGGTTGTGTTTACCCACTCCCTGAAAAGCTTATTAAAGATTTTGCAAGTGAATGTGAAACAGTTTATGTACTCGAAGAACTTGACGATTATATTGAAACACATTGTAAAAAAATAGGTGTAAATGTTATAGGTAAAGAAGCGTTTACACTTTTAGGCGAATATTCACAAGGTCTTATTAAAAAAGTTGTTTTAGGTGAAGAGGTTAAGAATATTACGGCAGATGTTAATATTCCGGCTCGTCCACCAGTACTTTGTGCAGGTTGTCCACACCGTGGTCTTTTCTATGCACTTAAAAGACTTAATGTCACTGTAAGTGGTGATATTGGTTGCTACACATTGGGTGTTGCGAAACCACTTGGTATGATGGATACAGTTCTTTGTATGGGCGGTAGTGTTTCAGGTCTTCACGGCAGAAATTTAGCAGACCCTGAAAATGCAAACAGAAGTGTTGCAGTTATAGGTGACTCAACATTTATACATTCAGGTGTTACAGGTCTTATAGATATTGCTTATAACAATACAAATTCTGTTACTATTATTCTTGATAACAGTATTACAGGTATGACAGGTCACCAGCAGAATCCTACAACAGGCAAAAATATTAAAGGAGACCCTGCAACAGCAGTAAGTCTTGAAAAACTCTGCGAAGCAGTTGGTATAAAAAATGTATTTGTTGTTGACCCTTACAATTTAAAGGAAACAGAAGATACAATTAAAAATGCTCTTTCATTAAATGAAGCAGCAGTTGTTATTTCAAGAAGACCTTGTGCTTTACTTAAAACAGTTAAGCATAAACCAGCTTTAAAAGTAGACAAAGATAAATGTAAATCATGTAAAGCTTGTATGAAAATTGGTTGCCCTGCTATCAGTATGAAGGACGGTAAGGCACAAATTGACTTTACACAATGTTTAGGTTGCGGTGTTTGCGAACAACTTTGCAAATTCTCGGCAATCTGCGAATAAGGAGGTGCAGTAAAATGGTTAAATCAATTATGATAGTTGGTGTAGGTGGTCAAGGTACACTTCTTTCAAGTAGAATTTTAGGTACTGCACTTCTTTTAAAAGGTTACGATGTTAAAGTTTCTGAAGTTCACGGTATGAGTCAACGTGGTGGTTCTGTTGTTACTTATGTAAAATATGGTGACAAGGTTTATTCACCGGTTGTAGGTCCTGGTGAAGCAGATATTATTTTAGCATTTGAACAACTTGAAGCGGCTCGTTGGTTAAATCACCTTAAAATCGGCGGTAAAATAGTTACTAACACACAAAAAATTGATCCTATGTCAGTTGTTATTGGTGATGCAGAATATCCGGAAGGTGTTATTGAGTCAATTAAAAATGCAGGTGTTGAAATATACACACTTGATGCACTTTCAAAGGCAGTTGAAGCAGGTAACCCGAAATCTGCAAATGTTGTTTTGATTGGTGCTATGGCAAAAACTACCGATATTGAAAAAGATATATGGTTAGATGCATTAAAACAAAATGTTCCTGAGAAGTTTTTGGATGTAAATCTTAAAGCGTTTGAACTTGGTTACAACTCGTAATTTTATAAGTAAAAAATTTTTAAATAAAAGTATTGACTTTTCTTTTCCTTAATGGTATATTCAAAATGTTAAATGCGATGACCAGAAACCAGTAGGTTGGAAAGACTCATA